>CAMLLI010000238.1 GCA_946480685.1 uncultured Flammeovirgaceae bacterium
CTGTAGTAGTCGGAGACATCATTTCTTTACTCTTGGTCGCACCGTACGCACGTATACCGAGATCCATGTTATGCAGCACATAGTCTATCAATTGCCCGGACATATTCTTAATCGCCTCGGCCCGTTGCTTAATAGCTGTGTTCCTTACAAGCGTAGCTTTATACTGAACAATAAGCACAACGTTTGTTACGAGTAACATTACAATCGCGACAATGGCTACCGTGATTGCATTCCGGGTGAGAAATTTCTTTACTTTGGCTTTCATCCTCATACATGATTTGGGTCTTGCTATATATCTATTGATAACGTTGCGTAGTTTGTTCCATCCAGCCAACGGCATTTTCAAACGAATCGAAAACTGCGAAGGTGAGTATACCTATACATGTAAACATTTCGCTCCGAGGCATCTTTGAAAAAACATCTTTTGGTACAACGGTCGCCTGATGTGAATACCCTGCGCGTACCGCTTTGTTAGCCCACGAGGTAACAGACCATTCCTGATCTTCCGATGAAAGCTTACCCAGTTGTGTAGCTTCCACAACCACACGCCCGGTTCCAAAATGTTGCATGGCGAGCAGCAGCGTATGCATCCCCTGTCTGAAATCGTCTGAACAAGGCGCTGTCTTCCACGTTAACACAATGAATGTATAGTCTGCATTATACTCAATATTCACAAAGTCGTTGTCGAAATACGCGCGCATCCTTATCACTATATATAGTATATTTGTATTTTGTCATCGGTTGAAAATCAACCGCACCGTCATTTAGTTCTTCGTTGATTTTTATTTTACGTCACCGGATTGCAACTCTCCCATCATCTGCCGGAGCACTTCTTCCTGTGCTTTCAGCTGTTCTTCCTTTAACCGGATCTGCTCGGCCTGTGCCTGCGTCTCACCTTCTTTCTCTTTCAACTTGGTAATGGTCTTCAGCATCATCTGTTCCTGTGCTTTCAATTGGGCCGTGCTGCGCTCGAGTTCTCTGGTTCGGTTTGCTTCACCTTCCAGCGTGGACTGTAACTCTTCCATCGTCTGGCGTAACTCTTCTTCTTGCGCCTGCATTTCCTTTTCCTTCTCCTTCAGTTTCTCAATGGCCTTCAACATCATTTGCTTCTGTGCTTCCAACTGTGAGCTGTTGCGTTCCAATTCGCGGCTGCGTTTTGCATCGCTTTCCATCGTAGCCTGCAGTCTTTCCATTGTATCCATCAGCTCCACTTCCTTCAGCCTGCTTTCGTTCAACAGTCTGTCAACTTCCAGTTTAGCCTTCGTTATCTCGGTTACATCTTTAGCGAAAACAGCTACAGCAAACACGTGATCTTTGTCATCGCGCATCGGTATATATTGTGCGATATAATGTTTATCCCGGATCGTTAATTCCTTATGGATAGTCTCTCCAGCCAGCACGCGATCATATATTTTCTTCCAGTCGTGATCGTCCCCATTGCTCAATAGGAGGAAATTACTTTTCTCCTGCAGCTTTATACCTTGCGCAGCAAAGCTCTTTTGCATTACAGCGTTGAAGTGCATAACTCTGTATTCACGATCGAATGTGAGAATCGAATCGGTTGATGCATTCATGAGATCGCGCAGGTAGCGTTCCTTGTTCTGCGTATCAATGAGAATGCGTTGCATCTCATCCTGTGTAGCCGCAAGCTCTTCCATGTTCTGCCGCATCTCCTCTTCCTGCGCATGCAGATTTTCCGTTTGAAGTCTGCTTACTTCCAACAGATGTTTTGTCTGCTCGGCACTTTTGGCTGATGCTATCGCTGCTGCTATATTTTCACAGACCTTTACAATGAATTCCTGTTTGTGTTTGGGATAAGGCTCAAACGATGCAAGCTCAAGTACACCGTATATAACTTCGTTGATCTTGAGTGGTACTATAAATATAGATCGGGGTGTTGCATAGCCGAGGCCGGATGTAATGTGTACATAATTTTCCGGAACCTGTGTCAGAAAAACAGGGTCACCTTCCTGCCAGCATTGGCCAACAAGCCCCTGTCCCTTATAGATTGTCTTCTCTTCAAATTTCTTTTTATCCCAGGCGTAACATGAATATAGCTGCAGGTATTCTTCTTCACCTTCAGCACCATCCTGCACTATAAAAAGACTTCCCTGGTTCGAGCTGGTATATCTCACAATGTTGCTGATAATAGTATCGGCCAGGGTTTGAGAATCACTCTGGCTGCGGATGATCTCAGCAAAATCTGCAAGACCGGCTATAGCCCAGTTACGCTGCCGCTCAGCCTCTGTATTTCTCTTCAGATTATCGCGCATATCCAGCAATGCTTTACCCATGGCATCGCGATCGCTTTGCAAGGAGAACTCGGTGTCGTATTCTCCGTTACCAATCTTTTCGGCAAACGCAAGCTTGGCATTCATACCCTCTGTAAGAGATGCAAGTGCCTGTCCTATCTGACCGATCTCGTCATTTCGTTTTTCAAATGCTACCTTGGCTTTACTTCCCTCACCTACCTCCCGGATTACTTTCTTCAGTTCAATGATGGGATCCACCACGCGCGTAATGGACAAGAAATACGCAAGGCCTGCTATACCTATAAACATTACCAGCATGACACCCAACGTGATGACTACACGCGTATACGCATGCTGTTTATCAGCACGCACTTCGTCTATGGTAGTATCGAGATTATGGATGTGTGTATCGAGCTTGTCACGCAACTGTTTGGTTTGAGGCATAATCTTTTGCTCGAAAACACGGTGCGCGCGATCAAAGGATTCTGTATTAAGATAGGATGAATCGTCTTTGAGCAGACTCATCAATTCATTCTGTGCAGATATGACAGATTGAAAATCACTGAATAATTCCTGGATAGCCTGGCGATCAGAAGCCAGCGATGAGTTTTTAAGTATATCGTCCAGGTTTTGCTTTACTTCAAAGTATTGCGTTTTATGAATGGCGCGTAGTTCCTGTTTCTCCTGACTGTTGTCTTCGTGCGCCACCCACCGGCCGGTAAGGCGGTATGAGTTCGCCAGCAGTGCATCGAGATCTTTCAGTGAGAAATAAAACGGCATATATACCTGCTGCAGACGCGTATCGAGTTCTTTGTTTCTTTCCAACGCGCTAAAGCATGATACTATAGCTATGATAGCGACCAGTACGATTACCAAATATCCTGCAGATATCTGATAAGAAAGTTTGAATTTCGGCTTCATGTTTCGATCAATGTTCTTCTAAATAAAGGGAAGTGGGTTTAGGGGTCGTATCGGCTTTTTATACTACCAGCATATACACTTCTGCCGGATATTTCATATATACTTTGGTTTTATAGTGACGATCTTATTAGGCAAAAGTATATGCTTCCAAAAGGAAGTGTTGTCTGGTTTAATGCTTAACTCAGAATCTATAATTACCGAAAACAACCTCCGTATTTTTACGGATGCCTCTATACAATTTAAAAAAATGGCAAAGCCAGTTTACTCCGGTTTGCCTGACAGAAACTTTCGAAGAATTTTCTCAATGGGGTATACCAGCAACGCGATGGCTGCCTGTACAAAGAAATTAATAACGGGAGATGTATTGGTAGCCCAGTAACTCTCAACCAGGTTCTGGATCAACTCGATGATAAGCACCAGCGTTAACAACGTGAGGATACGCGTAACAAACTCATAGCGGCTCTCCTTACGATTGAGTCTGAACGTTGCCCACAACAGCGAACCGAAGAAGATGATCTCAAGCAGGTAAAACCACGAGGTCTTCCAATACGGGGGTACTACATTGAAATGAATTACCTGCTCTTCCGATACCTTGCCCAACGTATCGCGTATACGCACGTGAAGATCGTAAGAACCCGCGGGAAGCAATTGATACGAAAGCGAAGAGCTTGGAGTCCACGCGGTCCATTCATCCGAGAGACCATTGAGTTTATACTGATATTGTACACCGATGAGCCCTAAGTAATCCGGGTGAACAAACTCAAAGGCAAGCGAACTGTTATCCTGCTCCACATGAAGATCGTTGAGTGGCAGAAGTTCTCCTCCTTTGTTTCGCACTTCACGCAATAGCACCTTGTGCATCATGGAAGATTCGTTATACCCGGCAGACGATACTTTATAGAGTTCATTGGTGCTGGTTGTTACCCAACATTCGCCCCCCTCCTGCGCATACAGCGACTTCACCTGTTTAAAAAATCCCAACACATTAAGGGCTCTATGCTGTGCATCTTTATCGGTGAGACAGATCCATCGGTTGCCATTGAAAATCCATATACTCTCATTACTCAAGATAACGCGCTCAGCTTTACCAAATTGTTTTTTGAAATCCCGATCATGCAGCAACACGTTACGTGATGCTTCATAATAAAAACAATCGTGTGACGTAATAAAGTATGCTTTGTTGTTATGAACAAATGAGTATACATCGTCATTGAACGGATTGCTGATACCTAACGTGCGCACTACCTTTAATTGGCCTGCTTGGTTACGTTGTAACAGATATATAGCGTTGCGACCTGCGAGCCATATATCCTGTGAATTTGTACGATTGATATGTACTATATCATCGTCTATCTTTATCGAAGACGATACAGACCATTGATCTTTTTCCTGTGTAAATACTTTGAAGACATGGCTATCGGTGAACGAAAAAATTTCATTCTGTGCAGCATCATACGAGAACACGAGTGTATTATCGTTATCAATGCGAAAAGCACTCTTGTCTTTTATCTCGAATATACCGCCAGTACCACCAGACAACAGACTATTTTTAAGATGTCGGATGCTGCTGCTTTTACCGGTAAAGCCTGTTACAGATTTATAGGTATAGCGAATTGACTTTAGCTGGCGATGTCGCTCAAATATAGTTTTAGGTTTCCGTGAAAAGATTCGTTGTAAAAAAGTTTCTTTCTTCTTGGCAGGCTCGGCAGTTGTTTCCGCTGGTACCGTCTCACTCGCTTTCTCATTTTCCTTCGCCTCTGCTTCCTGTGCTTTCTTCTTTTTCGACTTTAGAAATGAAAATGCTTTACGCTTCGTCTTCGTTTCTTCCGTGGTTGTTTTTGCAGGCGGTGTCTCGATCTTTTTAGATACCTTATTCTCCGTACCCTCCTTCTTTTTACCTCTCGGTGCGCCTTTTACTTCAACACGCTTCAGTGTAGTCTGAAAATTCTTGGTTTCTTCCAGGTAGAACATGCCGGTGCTGGTGCCTACATATACTGTATTCTCAAACGGCATTACTGCCAACAGATTTCCTTCTATACCGGGGAAGTTGGAGAAGCAACGAAAGGGCAGCTCGGGTGCAATGCGCGTAAAACCATATTTGTGTGCTACCCATACTCCTTTATCGCGATCACTGCCTAATGCATATACCTCATTATCAGGTAAACCGGTATGATAGTTAACGATCTTATCAATCATACCTGTAGTGGCATTGAGAAACACAACGCCTCCACGCAGTGTGCCAATGGCGATAAGATTATCACTTACCCAGCTGCAAGCCGTTAACTCTGATTGCTCGATATACCCATCGTCTTTCGGGTATATTCGTGATGCCTTTCCCTGGCGTATCCAGTAAAGTTCATTACGGTCGGTGCCGATCAGGGTGACGTTCTTATTGGACGGATGATCCGCAGCGAACAGGATCCATGCGTTGCGCGGACATGCCGTTACGGCTTCCTTCAGCTTGCCATGTTGTAGCGTATATATAGTTTTATTCTGCGTTTGCAGTAAAACCTTTCCCGACAGGATAAATATATTCGTAAAGTCGCTATCGTCAGGAGCCTGGATCTGGGTAGTGGTATTCTGAGACTCTTTGTATATATAGAGCACTTTATTACTCAGAAACAGGATACTGTCATGACGCTGCTCAATGCGAATGATACCTTCTACTGGAGCTTTACTGAATATAGGGATATAGGATGCGTTCGAAAAACCGGTAACATTTTGCAGATAACCAAAACCGGTTTTACCGGCTACATATACCCGGTTCTGCGGAGTAATGTGAACATCGTAAACGGAACCGTTGCATGAAACCAGATCCCAGTTGTGACCGTCATAACGAAGTACGCCTCCTTTATTGGCAATATAGATGAGACCGTTGCTGTCTTGCGCTACATCAAAGTTAACCGCGTCATAACGATTGTCGTCATACCGGTGATGTGTTAAAAAGTAGTCGCCTTCCTGCGCCTGGCAAACTGAATAGAAAAACACCGACAGGAACAATGCTATATACAGCTTCATCTCAACCTCTTTTACGCTCCGGGAAGAATAGAATTTTAGCACCAGCTCCCTATACAGGTAACATATACAGCAAGTCAGGTGTATCTCTAAAGATCAAAAGTAGCGGATACAGAAAAATATACTTGTCCCCATTGATCAGGAAGAGTATGTACATAAAATATAGAGTTCCGTATCCGTAATTATACGGATACAAGCGAAAGACTAAACTGCTTTCTTGCAAAGTTTATAGTCAAACCTCAAAAACCAACGACTGCCTATACATTAAAAATACAGTGATACTATATTTGGATTAGACCATCAATACGCTTATCTTATTATAAAGATTTGCCCGTTAGCATATTCGCTACAGAAGCATGTGTGTTCTGTGCGATGGTGTATAGCCTGTTTTCATGGTCTGTCTTTACCAGGCAGTGGTTATTTAATATTTGTTGTTGTAAATGGAACTGTTCGCTGACAAAAAACCTGATCACACACAAGCAATTTTAGCTTCTATTGTTGATTGCACCGAAGATGCCATCTTCAGTATTACCCTGGAGGGATCTATTACAAGTTGGAACAACGGAGCCGAAAAACTTTTTGGTTTTACCCGTGA
>CAMLLI010000239.1 GCA_946480685.1 uncultured Flammeovirgaceae bacterium
CGGAAATGAAGCAACAGATTTAGCAGCTCTGCGTGTATCTACATCGCACAGGTAGGCAATTTCTGCTTTACCGCTTTTTGCAAAGCTTGCTATATCGCTTTCACCTTTACCGCCTACACCTATACCGGCAACGTAAAGCTTATCGCTGGGAGCACGATAACCTTTACCGCCCAGCACGAAGCGTGGCAGAATGGTAAATGCAGCGGCTGTCATTCCTGCATTCTTGATAAAATTTCTCCGGGAGAGATCGGTGGTTGGAGGAGTTGATTTTTTCAGTGGCATCTCGTCTGTTGGATTTGGGTTAAATGATTGTATCGGTATAGCTGCACTATAGTTCTTTATAGCCCCGCTATTTATTAATCAGGCTTCGCCATATATAGGTATATATAGCGAAGCCCGGAGTAATTACGCATTATCAAATTTTACACTGATCTCCAAAGTACGGTCATCATACTTCAAACCGTATTGATCCAGTACATCCTGCGGAACACCATCCCACTGGTTAGGTCGGTTACCAACATAGCCCAGGTCTTTTATTCCGATCTTGCTGGTAAAAAATCCGCATGCTGTTAAATCGCGCATCGTATTGAAGAAAGCGACACCTTGTCGCAATTCAGGTTTTGCCTGTTCAGGATACGCTATATCATCTACTATTTCAATTTGTTGTTGTGATGAGCACGAAACAAAGTCGGCATCGAACCGCTTCATACTTTGCACATCAAGCCATTTTATACCTCCGCGTATCGGTATCTGGTATTCAGGTTTATCTTTTACTATAAATTCGATGAAGTCAGGTACACCTGCTTCAGAAGCACTGCCCGATACTTCATCTTTTGGAATGATGATGTCCGAAAGTACGGTGATGGTTTTTATCTCATGCTCATCGAAGAATTTTTCAGCATTAAGTTTTTGTTCGCGCACCTGTTCGGCCGCGTAACGATCAATGGTTAAACCTTTCGGTGCTTCAACCACTTCCTTCTTGTCTTCAGGTTTACATGCCTGAAAGAGTAAGCCCGCGCCAGCCGTACTAACGGCAAGTGTTTTTAAATATTTTCTTCTATCCATGACGTACACGGTTTATGGGCTTCTATAGTATAAGACAGATATCCTGTAAGAAACCCTTAATTGATTTTAGAGATTTTGCTTTTTCATTTCTTCAATAATATACTCGGAAGCACGCATTGAGAGTGCAAGGATGGTCCACGTAGGATTTTTATCAGCCTGCGATACGAACGGACCTCCATCGACAACGAATAAATTTTTAACCTCGTGTGCCTGGTTGTATTTATTGACTACTGATTTTTTCGGATCATCTCCCATACGGGTGGTACCAACTTCGTGGATTATGCGTCCCGGTGCTTCAAGACCATAATTTGTATCAGCACCGGCTTTGCCCCACGTTACTTCCGCGCCCATCTTGTGAATGATCTCTTCGAAAGTTTCCTGCATGTGCTTGGCCTGTTTGATCTCCTGGTCACTCCATTTATAGTGGAAGCGTAACACAGGTATACCATATTTATCTACGACAGTCGGATCGATCTCGCAGTAATTATCTTCGCGTGCAATCGCTTCACCGCGACCAGCCATACCAAATGTAGCACCGTAGAAATAGCGATAGTCATCTTTCAATGCAGCACCATATCCTCCGGCTTGCTTTTTCTTCCCGTCACGTCCTGCATATTTACCGTTGATGCTATCCATACCAAAACCAAAACCATAGCTTGGCATATCCATACCACCCCAGTATTCAATGTGATAACCGCGGGCGAAGTCGAGCTTCTTGTTATCGAGCCACCACGGAGTATATACGTGCATACCTCCGACACCATCTTCATTATAGCGCTTGCGTCCTACGAGCTTCGGCAGAAAACCGCCCATTGCAGAACCGGTAGAGTCATGCAGATATTTACCCACTACGTTGCTGCCATTAGCTAGTCCGTTGGGTGTGCGCGATGATTTGGAGTTGAGTAACAAGCGTGCAGATTCGCAGGCGCTCGCAGCGAGTATTACTATCTTGGCTTTCACGGTATACTCCTGCATATCATCTTTATTCACGAATGAGACACCGGTTGCTATACCTTCATCGTTGGTTATTACTTCACGTGCCATGGCATTCGGTATAACATCAACGTTGCCGGTTGCTATAGCAGGCTTCACGAGAACAGACGAAGAAGAGAAGTCGGCATATACCGTACAGCCGCGATTACACTGCGAACAGAAGAAACATGCACCGCGCTCTTTATTGCCTGGCAGCGGCCTTGTGAGTATAGATAGTCGCGAAGGAATTACCGGTACACCTAATGATGTAGCAGCATCCTTAATGAACAATTCATGCAGACGCGGTTTCGGCGGAGGCAGAAATATACCATTCGGTTCGTTCGGCAGATTTTCTTTCGAACCAAACACACCGATGAGCTGATCCACTTTATCGTAGTAAGGCGCTACATCTTCATAGCTGATCGGCCAGTCATCACCAAGTCCGTCAATACTTCTGTGTTTGAAATCTTTCGGACCAAAGCGCAATGAAATTCTTCCCCAGTGATTGGTGCGACCGCCCAGCATGCGCGAGCGGAACCAGTCGAACTGCGTACCATCTTTGTGTGTATAGGGCTCGCCTTCGAGCTCCCAGCTTCCATAGGCTGCATCAAAATCTCCGAAGCCGCGATAATATGTAGACGCGCCTCTGCGTGGAGATTCCCACGGCCATTTTAATTGCATTACATTTTTAGCAGGATCGTACATCGGTCCCGCTTCGATCAATACTACTTTTACTCCGGCATTCGCCAGGGTATATGCAGCCATTCCACCACCAGCTCCAGAACCAACAATGCAGACATCGTATGATTTTGAAGTCTCTTTAATTTGAAATTTGGGCATAGAAAAGGTTAAGATTTAAACTAAATGTAAATCTTTCCCCGCTAAATGCTACTTGTTATTTCTGTTTACTTGGCGATTTATGATGATGATCGGTGATGTTGGGCTGTGTGTTTTTAGGCACGGGATCGTAACCATGTGTTCCCCACGGATGGCAGCGTGCTATTCGTTTCATGCCGAGCCAGATGCCTTTCAATACGCCCCACTCCTGGATGGCTTCAATAGTATATTGTGAGCAGGAGGGAGTATGCCTGCAGTTGGATCCCAACAACGGTGAAATGCTTAGCTGGTAAAAGCGAATGGGCAATATGAAAATTTTGCGAAGCACTTCTTTTGATTTGGACAGATATACTTCATCCTACCTGTTTTCATTTGAGAAAAGTTGTCGGGATGAAGTATATTATATACTATCGTTTCATTATTCAATTGTAAAGTTTATTTCTCCGTCTTTGCCGTCTTTCAACTGCACGCCCAGTTGTTTCAGGTCATCGCGTATTTTATCGGAGAGTGCATAATTTTTATCCACTCTCGCTTTTTTGCGCAGGTCGATCAACACATTGATAACACCGCTCAGCAATTCATGGTTGTGCTCTTCTTCTTCGCGAAGACCGAGTACATCTTCCATCATCTGTACATAGGCATTTTTAAACGTGTTGAAAGTTTCTTCACTGATGTTCTTCAGTGAAAGATTTCCCGATTTAAAATCGTTGATGCGCGCAGACATTTCAAACAACGCTGCCAGTGTTTTGGCTGTGTTGAAATCATCGCTCATGTTACTATAGCATGCATCAACCATTTTCAGAAGGTCATCGCGCAGTTCTGCGTTATCAGATCCGCCCGTGTACTCAAGCTTCTTGACTGTGCCTAAGGCATTGGACAATTTTCTGAATCCTTTTTCAGCAGCATTCAATGCTTCATTCGAAAAATCAAGCGTGCTTGAGTAATGCGATTGCAGCATAAAGAAACGTACCGTCATCGGGCCGAATCCTTTTTCAAGAAGCGGGTGATCTCCGCTAAACAACTGGCGTGGTAAAAATGAGTTGCCTAATGATTTACTCATCTTCTGTCCGTTTACTGTCAGCATGTTGGAATGCAGCCAGTAATTAACCGGTTGTTTACCGTTGGCACCTACTGCTTGAGCGATCTCACATTCGTGATGAGGAAATTTCAGATCCATACCACCACCGTGAATATCAAAAGTCTCACCGAGGTATTTTGTACTCATCACTGTGCACTCAATGTGCCATCCGGGAAATCCTATACTCCAGGGTGAAGGCCAGCGCATGATGTGATATGGAGATGCTTTCTTCCATAACGCGAAATCAATCTTGTTACGTTTCTCATCCTGACTGTCTAGCTTTCTTCCACTTTCAATCAGGTCTTCTATAACACGACCGGAAAGTATACCATAGTTGTGCTGGGTGTGATACTTCAGCACATCGAAATATACCGACCCGTTCACTTCGTACGCTAAACCTTTGTCGATAAGGTTCTTTGTGATTTCAATCTGTTCAACAAGATGTCCGGTAGCAGAAGGCTCGATGCTGGGAGGGAGGATGTTGAATTGGCGCATCACTTCATGAAAACCTTCGGTATAGTGCTTCACCACTTCCATCGGTTCCAGTTGTTCAACGCGCGCTTTCTTCGCGATCTTGTCTTCGCCTTCATCAGCATCATTCTCCAGGTGGCCAACATCGGTTATGTTACGCACGTAGCGTACTTTATAGCCAAGGTGCCGGAAATATCGCGATACAATATCGAAGGTGAGAAAGGTTCTCACGTTTCCGAGATGCACATCGTTGTATACCGTTGGTCCGCACACATACATACCGATGTGACCGGGGTTAACGGGTTTGAAGACTTCTTTTTTGCCTCCGAGGGAGTTGGACAAATGAACCGGATATTTTTCGTAAAGCGCCATAGCGTAAAAAAGTGGGCCGAAAATAACGTATTTAACAGATATAATACGATAAAGCACATCCCCGAGAAGGCCCGTTATAAGTTTTTTAACAATTGGATGGCATTAATTTTTGTGCCGGGAAGTGTCGGGATATTTCCATGAACGGTTTCCGAAAACGTTTTCGTTTAATTCCTTGCTTTATTTTTTAATATTATTGAGCTTAGCAATACGTTTCATTTCCCCCACATTTTCTTAAAAATCTCACTTAATCCACTATTTCATGCAAAACTCTACTTTCCATGGAAAACGGCAGAACAAACGCTTTCACTATCGAAATCGTAAACGTTTTCACAAACGTTTACGAAACTATTTTTAATTCTTTGTGATAGAAGAATTAACGGAATTTTTATTTTCGAATGATGCATGATTCGGAATAATGTTTTGTGCATCGATTTTTAACCAAATCAATTAACCCAAATCTATCTATGAAAAAACTCTACAGGAGCATGAGTTTGTCATTGGCAATGATGCTGATGCTTGCTTCAGTGGTGCTGGCACAAGAGCGAATTGTGACCGGAACAATCACTGACGAAACAGGTACCGGGATGCCGGGAGTTAACGTTCTCGTGAAAGGCACTTCTGCAGGTACAGCAACTGACACCGAAGGAAAATTCAGAATCGCGGTGCCCAATTCAGATGCTATCCTTATCGTAACATTTGTCGGCTATTCAACTACAGAAGTCCCTGTGGGCTCACGATCCGTGGTGGATGTTGCGCTCAACCCTGACGTTACAACCTTCCAGGAAATTGTTGTTACAGGTTACACAACTGAAAACAGAAGAGAAGTTACAGGTGCCGTATCGACTATACGTCCGGCAGAACTTGTTGCTGTTCCTTCCGGTAACGTGGAGCAGCAGCTTCAGGGCCGCGTGCCCGGTGTAACAGTAATTACCAACGGTCAGCCTGGTACAACCAGTGTGGTTCGTATCCGTGGTTTCGGTGCGTTCGGTGGTAACGATCCTCTCATTATCATTGACGGTCTGCCGGTAGGCGCCAGTGATTTCCTTTCACCGGATGATATCGAATCAACAACTGTACTGAAAGATGCTGCTTCAGCTTCTATATATGGTGCACGCGCAGCGAACGGTGTAATAGTATATACTACCAAAAAAGGTAAGAAGTCGGATGGTAAACTTCGTGTAAACTACGATGGCGTTTTAGGGGTTACTGTTCCGGGTAAAGTGGATAACATTATGAATCCACAGGAACAAGCTGATTGGACCTGGAATGCGATTCGCAACACAGCAACTCAACTCGGTGAAACACCGGAGTTCAAGAGTGATCAATATGGTAACGGAGCAACGCCTGTGCTACCCGACTATCTGAAAGTTGGTGATGCATCGGGTGTGGTTGGATCAATCGATCTGAACGCTGAACGTGCCAAGTATAATAATGATGCATCGAAAGGCCCTGTATACCTGGTGATCCCTGCTAACAAATCAGGTACAAACTGGTGGGATGAAATTACTCGCCCGGCAAGATTGCACCGCCATAACCTGAGCTTCTCCGGTGGTGGTGAAAGAAGTGCATTCTATGTGAGCTTGGGTGTACAGGATCAGGATGGTATCCTTATTCATCAGAACTTCAAACGCTATACTTTCCGTATCAACTCTGAGCACAACGTTCATAAAAATTTCCGCATCGGTCAGAACATCCAGTTCACATACCTGAGCAGAAAAGGAATCATCGGTGGTAGTGGAGGTCGTGGTGCTGCAAACGAAGAAAGCGATGTGTTGTCTGCTTTCCGTATGCCTGCCATCATTCCGGTACACGATGCGTTCGGTGGTTATGCAGGTACCATTGCTAAAGGATTTAACAACCCACGCAACCCTGTGGCTGCACGCGACAGATCTTCTGACAACGGTGCATATAGCATTCTTGGTTTCGGTAATATATATGCCGAGCTGGATCTCCTCAAGCATTTGACCTGGCGCACGAGCTTTG
>CAMLLI010000240.1 GCA_946480685.1 uncultured Flammeovirgaceae bacterium
AATGAAGCATGAATGGCTGCTAAACTTCTATACTATATATAGCGTCTATACCGAAAAATCATTCGCTTTGATTCTGTGGCTGTGTTCTGCGCCCATTCACTCAAAGCCCATCCAACCAACGCAGTTAATCATTTAGCTGCAAGATGAAGAATGCCTTTTCAATTAGTCTCTTTGGAGGTTGCTGAAAAGGCATCTTTGATTTTTAATAAATATAGGTTGCGTCAATATGAAAGCAGGTAGATAAGAATCAGTATTTCCTACGGCTTTGCGCCAAGCAGAATAGGAGTTACATCAACCCGCGTCATTGTCTTGATCATACTTTTTGATTCGTTCTTGTATTGAAGAAAGTGCGATGTCTTCAGATGCTTCTCGTATGCTTCGGTATTCGCATATACTTCCAGAATATGGATGTGTGTCGGCCGTTTCTTTTCTGCTATAGCATACATAACCAGCACACTGGGTTCTTTCTTTAGTCCGGGCAGCATCACGTTGTTCGCCAGTTTCCGAAAGCTCTCCGTGGCATTGGGATTAATTTCTATCTGTATAACGCGTATCAGGAGATCTTCGCTGCGCGCCTTTGACAGTTCCGGTTTACGGATATAGAGTATAGGTTGTGTCTCCATCAACTCAAGGTGCTTTACCATTTGCAGCGTTCCCTGTTTGTATTTCTGAAAATGAGGCGTAGCCAGATGTGCTTTGTACTGCGCTGAATCAGCGTATGTTTCAAAAAGTGTAATGCGCTCTGGTTTTTCTTTTTCAGCAACGCCATACAATGTAATAACACCCGGTTCCTTTTGTATGGACGCTTCAATCTCTTCTCGTAAAAATTCGCGGTAACGATCCAGTTGTGTGGAGTCCACTTCGATCACTGCTAACCGAACGAGTTGCTGCTTCTGCGTTTGTGCCATAAGTACATCGGACAAAAGAGATATAGCGATCAACAATGAAAAACGAATCAGGCGATTTGTCTTCATCGTTATGAAAATTGCTATCGACATATAGCTATATTTTGGATGTATACTATCGATTGGTAACCTTGTCCAGGTATATATACCGGTCACGGTTCTTTTCAACTTCCAGCGTAGTATTTACATCGATGTTGATGTACTGCACGTTTTGTCCTTCCGTAACCGTTGGCCACTTCGGAAGACCTGCTCCGTTCGGATTTCCGGTTTTGATGAAGTTCGCGAAGTACTCCTGCATCAGTTTGGAAACTTTATAGTCATCGGCAGTCCAGTCAAATACTTTGTTCGTGGCAAGATTGCCCATCGCATACTCGATCTCTGCAGAATGCACCGCGCGCTTCGCTGCTGGTTTTTTAGCAGGAGCTGCCTGGGTGGAATCTTTTATTATACCACCTGCGAGTCCGGCAGAAGCATTCCCTATAGCAGCTGCCATAGGAGGGCGCGGACGCGAGTATAGATAGCGATAGACAGGCTTCCCGGTTTTAGCTTGTACATCAATCAGCTTCCATGTACTGAATCCGATAAACTTATCACCGGCAAGATCTGTAGCGACCTGCTCTACATCTGCATCGGATGCCGGTTTATATACTTTCAGAAGTTCGCTGGCTTGTTCCGGGTATGCACGTTGTACAGCTTTGGTATAATTTTCAATTGTTAAGGGTTGTTCACCCAGTAACACACGGTACGTCATCTCTTCCGAATTCCATCCGGCCAGCAATGGTACTTGTGCCTGTTCACCTTTCTCGAAAATCTCGAGCGGATGTTTCGGAAAGAAGTAGCCGTCAATGGTAACGATCTGAAACCGGAACGGATTACCCTTCATCGACAATGTCAGTAATTTTTCTGCCGGTATAGCGCGGAGTGCTTCCAGTGAATTTGCGTCAACCTCCTTGCCGAATTCCAAACCTACCTGCTCTGCTTTAGCAAGCGGTGTGGAGGGCAGTGCTCCCAGCATAGAGCCACTTTCACCTATAGCTTGTGCGAATAAATTTTTGGACAACGGAGATGCCATCAATGCACTTACAGACATTGACCCTGCGGATTCTCCTGCGATGGTTACACGTTTCGGATCGCCACCAAATGCAGCAATGTTTTCCTGCACCCATTTCAGCGCGGCCACCTGGTCGAGCATTCCATAATTTCCGGAAGCATGGTGAGGCGACTCCTTTGTTAACTCCGGATGCGCCATGTGACCAAATATACCTAACCTGTAATTTACTGTAAGCGAAACAATTCCTTTCGCAGCCATACTCGCGCCATCGTATCGCGCTTCAGAGCCATCGCCTGCAACAAATCCGCCACCATAGAAATATACCAGCACGGGTAAATTCTTTTTCTTCGTATCGGGTGTCCATACATTCAGATAGAGACAATCTTCACTCATCTTCGGTGCACGAAACGACATGTCTCCGAAAATATTTATCTGCATGCCGTTCGGTCCGAATTGTTTTGCATCACGAACGCCTGTCCAATTAGTAACCGGCTGTGGCTCGCGCCATCTATATTTGCCGACTGGCGGTGCAGCAAATGGAATTCCTTTGAAAGATTGCACACCGTTTTCAACGCTTCCCTGCAACTGCCCGTTTTTGATTTTTACTACAGGCGAATTTGTTTGTGCGTACGTTGAGGAAAACATAATGAATAATACGATACTAAAGATGAAATATATTCTCATACGGAATTATGAATTGTAATGTCAGATAGATTTGTACTGGTCGTCTGTAACAGGCTCTAACCAATTTACAACGCCATGCTGCGTATTGGTGTTGATGGCTATATGAGTCATGGATGAATTGGCTGTAGCACCATGCCAGTGTATAACGTCAGGAGCAATTTTAATAACGTCACCTTTACGAATGATTTGTGCAGCTTTTCCTTTCTCCTGGTAGTAACCAATGCCCTCGGTAACAATCAGTATCTGACCACCCGAATGCGTATGCCAGTTGTTTCTTGCCCCCGGCTCAAACACTACGTTACCAATTTGTGTATTGAAGACCTGATCGTTCGGAACCAGCAGCTTTACCCATGCATTGCCCATGAAATAATCTGCCGGTGCCTTATCGCCTTGCGGAAAGATCGGTCCGCTATTTTCTGAAATGTTCATAATGGCTGTTATTTTAATACGCTATGTATTCCTGCTGTGACACGCCAATGTAAATCATTTGGTGGACATTTGATAGTGTGATTTTCTCTGATTTTTAACGGATCTGCCATGAAGGCCGTTAGTTCGCGAAGATAGACCGTTAAAAATATACCGATGCAAAATGAAAATTTACCATTTTAACTTAAAAGAGGTTTAGTCATAATTATCTCTGAACATTGCAGCCGGAATGTTCAGAGATATATAGTTTAGTCTGTTACGAGTAAAAAGAATCCATGACTTTCTCGGTCGCTTGCAGTATATTGAGGTTTGTAATTTGCAAGAACAAGACCAACTTCCTATGAACTTCACAAAGCTCGTCCCCAATATCTTCTACACAGACATACAGGATGGTTTAAGATTATTTGCAGGCTGTCTGCATTTTGAAATCACACACAACGAAATTAATTCGAAGCATCCTTTCTGTGTTCTGGAGAAGAATGGTCTTCGTATAAATCTTTTTCAAAACGAAGCGTTGGCCAAAGAACACAACCCGGAATTCAGGTTAGTTACGGATAATATTAAAGATGTGTATGACGAGATAGCATCCACTCATCCACAGCTGTTACATCCCAATCTCAATAAGATCACGCTTCGTCCGTGGGGGGCGAAGGAATTTGCAATCAAGGACAATCAGCTTGGAATTGTATTTCAGGAATGGTAGGCAGGCAATAACGGACACTATATTTAGTATTATTGCAAATGTACCGCCAATGAGGTATATCTTCGTGAATAATTTCAGCGTAATTTTACATCCGCATATACAGCTTTAAGGAAATACACTATGAAGATTTTTGTCGCCACACTTCTCACGTTGTCCAGTTTGTTTGCCAGTGCCCAATACCCGATCAATACAAATGAGAAAAAGAAAGACTGTTATGTAAATCCGATCTTCCGGGGAGATTATCCAGACCCAAGTATATTACGCGATGGCAGTGACTATTATATCGTTCACTCGTCATTCGACTATTATCCGGGCCTCATGATCTGGCATTCCAAAGATCTGATCAATTGGACACCGGTTACAAACGCTTTGTATAAAAATGTAGGTTCGGTGTGGGCGCCTGATCTCGTTAAGCACAAGAATAAATACTATATATACTTCCCGGCAAACAATACCAACTACGTTATCACAGCCAATTCAATTCAAGGTCCGTGGAGTGACCCGGTTGATCTGAAAATCGGCAACATTGATCCTGGACATATTGCTGATGCGAAAGGTAAACGATATTTATACTTCAGCAATGGTGGCTATGTTCCGTTGTCGGATGATGGTCTTTCCGTAACAGGGGAGTTGAAGCACACCTATAGCGGCTGGCCTATACCGCGCGACTGGAGCATTGAATGCTTTTGCATGGAAGGTCCGAAAATCACGAAGCGTGGTGAATACTATTATCTAACGTCTGCCGAAGGAGGAACTGCCGGACCAGCTACGAGCCATATGGTAATTTCTGCGCGCGCTAAATCTCCGTTGGGCCCATGGGAAAATTCACCCTACAACCCGATCATCCGAACCCAAAGCAGTGCTGAAAAATGGTGGTCACAAGGACATGGTACACTTGTTGATGATACCGAGGGAAATTGGTGGATGGTATACCATGCGTATGAAAACGGGTTCTATAATATGGGACGACAAACTTTACTGAAGCCGATCGAATGGACCAAAGACGGCTGGTATAAAGTTAAAGAAAGTTCGAATGGCAGCGAATGCATTGCAAAACCTGCAGGCACTGCACTGCCCGGTATATTTACCCTGACCGATAATTTCGATGGAAAGAAATTGAAGCCACACTGGAAGTTTTATCGCGACTACGATACAACACGCTTTCGATTGGTTAATAAAAGTTTGGTGATGAAAGCGAAAGGACAAGGCGTGCCGGACAGTGCTCCGTTGCTTTGTGTGCCATCCGATCATTCCTATAGCGTGCAGGTAGAACTGTCGATGGAAGGTGACGCAGTGGGAGGCCTCGTATTATTCTATAATAACATTGCATACTCTGGTATACTGGCAGATAAAGAAAATATACTCACCAATTTTAAAGGCTGGCAGTTTCCAACCGAGAAGAACGTAATACAAAGGCACGTAACGCTTCGCCTCCGGAATATCAACAATACAGTAGATATGTACTATAGCACAGACGGAGTGAAGTGGACTAAAACAGAAAACTCATTTGAAGTATCTTCCTACAATCACAACGCCCTCGGAGGCTTCGTAGGACTACGCATCGGCCTCTGCTCCATAGGAACCGGAATAGTAACCTTTAAAAATTTCACCTATCAACCACTAAACTAAATATACAAGTATAGTATAGATTGTCGGAAGCAATTAAAGGATAACAATTAACGGATAACGGATAACGATTAACAACATACTTATCCAGACTCCAGTAACCAGAAGCTAGCAGCCAGCAGCTAACAAAGCTACTTCTCCGACACCAACGTCCCCACACGATAAACCGAAGTGCGTACGAGCTTGCCTTCCGCATCATATTCTTTCCACTCTTTATTCTTCTTATCGGAAGCATACTCGCCTTGTTCTTTTACTTTTCCATTTTCATGGTACGATGTATATAGTCCGTGCTTGCGACTGTTCCGATATTCGGTAGAGGACTGCAGCGTTCCGCTTTCATAGTATGTTTTTGTCGGACCCGCGAGCAGATCAAACTTCCACGATTCTTCACGCTGAATTTTTCCGGAAGGGTAGTAGCTATAGCGAATGCCACTTAGTTTCCCGGCATCGTACGTTTCTTTCTGCTTTACCGTTTTACCGTTTTCGAAATATATAGTCCAGAGGCCATGCGGCTTTTCATTTCTGAACTTTTTAACAGATTGTGTAACTCCGTTCTCGGCCAGTGCCTCCACCGTTGCATCTATACCATTAGAGGCCACCTGCTCCTTTACTTTCACCTTTCCCGAAGGATAGTATTCATAATTGGTGCCGATCTTTTTTCCGTCTTTATATTTAAAGCGATGGCGAATAGAACCATCTTCGAAGTAGCCGGTGTTATCGCCATGAAGTTTGCCAGCCAGGAAGCTGCCCTCGGTAATGAGATGTCCATCGCGATCGTACGTCTTAAATTCACCGTTGCGTGAACCTTCCTTCATCGTTGAAACAGTTTCAAGCTGACCGTTCGGATAATAGTTTTTATAGAAGCCGGTAAGTATACCTTCTTTATAGTTTGCTTCAGTTTCTATTTTGCCATCTTCGTAAAACGTGCGCGTTATACCGTTGGGCTTTCCGTTTTTATAACCGATCTCTTTCTTTACTTTGCCAGAAGTATAAAACTCTTTTACCATGCCCTCCGGTTTGCCTTGCACAAAGTATGTTTCGCTTTTCAGGTTGCCATTGTCAAAATAGTATTGAATACTATCGGCAAGTTTATCATTCTGGTAATAGGCTTTTTGTACCGGTTTACCTTCTTCATTGAATACTTCCACAGCACCGTGTCGCAATCCGTTTACAAAGTGAAGCTTGCGCGCGAGTTTTCCGTTTTCATGATATTCGGTAAAGAGTCCGGATTTTATACCATCATCAAAATTACCTTCTACCATTACGTTTCCATTCTCGTAATAGCGCAGGTATTTACCAACGATCTTCTGGTCGTCTTCCTTTGCAGTAGTATATACTTCCTGTATATGTTTTTTCTGTTGGTCGTATT
>CAMLLI010000241.1 GCA_946480685.1 uncultured Flammeovirgaceae bacterium
GCCGGAGCAACGGATGGTTTTGTGAAAGTAATTTTCGATGCTAAATACGGCGAATGGTTAGGTGCTCACTTCATTGGTGCTAACGTAACCGAGATGATCGCAGAAGTTGTAGCTGCGCGTAAGCTGGAAACAACCGGACACGAGATCATTAAATCTGTTCACCCTCACCCTACCATGAGTGAAGCGATTATGGAAGCCGCTGCTGCTGCCTACGGTGAAGTGATCCATATATAGTATATATCTATCTTAAATAGAAGAAGCCCCGCGAGTAACGGGGCTTCTTTGTTTTATAGCGGGTTGAACTATATACTGATCAGAAGAATATTGAAACACCTGCCTTAAAGAAGAAAGGTGTGCCGGGTGTAAAGTGGATCTCAGAAACCGGGTCAGCTTCATTAAACAGCCGCGACTCCGTATCGAATTGCGCTTCTTTCCACTCGGTGTTAAATATATTCTCGGCAGTAAAGCTTAACTCAAAGCGTGGTCGGGTATATTTCACGACAGCATCTGCCAGAAAATATCCATCGGCTACTACAGAGTTATCTTCGTTTGCAGCCCGATCGCCCATATAGCGATAACGCAAACTGCCGTTCAGCCCGTTCTTCATGCGGAAAGTAAGTCCGCCAATGCTGGTGAATGTAGGGGCCAGTGGTATATAATCTTGTCCTTCCGGTTCGCCTTTTGCTTTCGGATCAGTCAGGTTGACATCCGTATCGAAATATAGCCATGGTGCTACCTGGTAACGAATAGATACATCTATACCTTTGCGTGACGTTTTACCGCTGGGTTCTACAATGCCTTCGTCTCCGACATATACAAACTCCTGGTCGAGATCGAGTGTCCATAAGGCAGCGTTTACAATTATAGAATTGCCCAATTTCCAGGTACCACCTATATCTATACCATAAGCTTTTGGCAGAATGTCTTCACCACTTTCGGCAACCACTACGCGTGTATCGTTGGAATGAAACCCTATACCGCTTTTAATGAACAGATTCAGATTCGGTGTAGCGTTATAACTAATATTGAACTTGGGCGATACCGCAGCTTTGCTTACGCTTTGCTTTTTGTAATCAGCAGTGAGGGCATCTACATAGTTAAATGTAAAATGGTCAAGTCGCACGGCAGCATTCAGCGAGAGTTTATGCGACAGGTAAAGCGTCTCATTTACATAGGCAAACAAATTGGTCTCATCAATATCGCCACGTGCAACATCATTGATGAATTGCTTGCGCGAACGGGTATGGTATAAATGTATATCATTCACATTATCATACCGGAATCCCGCACCGATCTTACTAAGTAGTGTTTTCTGTCCCAATGATGATTCACGGTGATAATTACCATGATAACCATATATATTTCGCGACTCACTTTGTGTAATCTGATCGCCGTTAACCGGATCATTCAGAAAGAATGTAAAATTCGAGATCAGTTTGAAATCATATTTGGTGTAGTATAATTGATTCTCAAATATACCGCCATCGTCTTGCGCAGCCGTGTGTTTTACCCAGGCGTTGGTGCGTGACGTTTCACCACCCTCGGTCGGATCGATGGAACCAAAGCGCGATATAGCTCCGCTTTCAACAGCGCGTTCAGGTACTTGTCCCGATGCATCCCAGCTACTGGTAAATGTAGAAAGACCTATAGTAATCGTCTGGTTATCATTTATCGTAGTGTTGTACTTCGTCATCAGGTTAATACGGTTGAAGTACTGGTTATACTGAAAGTAGCCGTCTGTTCTGAAAAACTCGGAAGCTATATACAGGTTTTCGCGCTTGTTGCCTTCGTTTCGTTTCAGAAGGTTGATCGCGTTTACGTTTCGTAAGGTTCCAAATCTTCCGCCTTCAATCTTTACCATGTTCTGGTCAAGTGAATTGCGCGTGAGGAACGATGCATAGCCCGCAGTTGTCAGGTTACCCCTGTCAGCATAGTATGGTCCTTTGTTAAAATCGACATGATCAACAAGTTCCGGTATAAGAAAGTGAAGATCGGAGTAACCTTGTCCATGAGCATGCGATACCATATTTACCGGCAAACCATCTACTTCCAGGTTTATATCGGTGCCGTGGTCAATATCAAAGCCTCGTAAAAATATTTGCTCCGCTTTACCGCCACCGGCATGTTGAGCGATAAATAGTCCGGGGATCATGCGAAGTATATCCTGCGATGTGTTAACCGGTCTTAGCTTAATATCAACCTGCGAGATCGTGTTGGTTTCATGATCCGGCTGCCCGGTAATCACTACATCGGATAAAAGCAAACCTCCGGTTGTTAAGGCAGCAGAGAGCGTTGCTGTTTGTCCGTCTTTAATTGTTATCGGTTGATTCACGGAAGTATAGGCTACATTGGATATCGTTACCGTATAATCTCCAGCCGGTATATTTCTGAACTGGAAACGACCCAGTTTATCGGCGGACGTACCACGCTGCAATGACTGTATATAAATATTGGCATCGGGCAGTGGTGTACTTTCAGAATTGGTGATCACTCCGGTAAGCGTTCCCTGCGCCACTGCAATATTCAGGGCGAGCAAGAACATACCGAAATGAAGTATAGTATATTTCATTGGTTCAATAATCAAATAATAGAAAAAGAGAACAGCATATACCTGTAGGGAGTAACTTGAAGGCAAAGCCCATACGTGTACCCGACAGTATAGTTTACGGATGCATATCACCTGGTGAATTCACCAAATGCCAGCAGTTATATATCTATAACAGTCGAGGGGGTGGTGTTGATGGATTGCTGTCTGCATACCGGAGTGGAAACGCATGACTTGCTTCCAGCATACCGGTATAGGAAATTACGAACGCGAAAGATGGTTGTTGCTGACAGTAAAGAAAGAAATGAACTAATGATGGAAACTCTGTACTCTCAGCCGAATCGTTTTCAGAAAGATGGTGATGATCGTGTGAATCATGATGATGTTCATGATCGTGAAATGTGTGATGATGATCATGGTCATGGTTATGCAGGTCACTGTGATCATGCGCTGCCATCCAGTGCAACAGATCGTGCGCCATCTCGAGCGATCCATAGCTGAGCATGGAAAGCGCGTAGAGTGTCAACAATATGGCTGCAATCTGTTTCACAAGTCAGAATGGGAAATTCTTCGGGCAGTAAAGTTCAGGAAACGAAACTGGAATAAAAAGATTTAGCGATGTTCCGCTAGAAAGAGGCGATTAAAAAACCCTTCGGGGATTTCCGAAGGGTTCTTTGATTTGTTTTAGTAGTTTGATCGGTCTAACTGAAATGCTGCTGTGTGTTTCGAGTAAGCATCTTCAATTTTCTTCGCCAGCTCCTCTTCACCGTAGCGATGCAATGTATTTTGCAACTCGCCCAGTATAACAATGTTAATCTGTAGCTCGCGACCGTATTCACGTTTCTTGATATAGTAGTCTGCCAATTCATCTGCACGTGTCCACATGGCATTGGCAACTTCAATGGCTTTTTCTTTTTCGCCCACTTCAAAGAGTAAACCTACAGCTTGAGCAGATGTATAGTCATAACGAACAGAAGCGTCCGGCATTTTTGCAAGACTGAATAACAACACTTCGCGCGCTTTAGCGGAGTCACCTTTTTTGATCAAGGCTTCAGCGAGAGAATTGAAACTGCTGCGGTGATTCAGAATAAAGTTACGGTAGTCCTGTGTATAGTATACCGAAGGATCGTCAACATTTCTGAACTGGAACTTCTTCGTCATATTCTCGAAGCTCACGTTGGTGTTCACCAGCTCTGATTGATTGAAAGGCTTCGGATTAAGTATCGGTAAGATGCGATAGGCGTTTCCTTCCTGTACTACATAACGGCTCAGGTCTACATTAAACTGTGCCAGCGATGTGTTGTTTACATATAGCGGACGTTCCCAGTTGGAAGTGGCAAGCAGATCAAGCATAGCGAGATCTTTACGCTCCAATGAATTTCCTTTCACCCGTAAATGCATTTCAGGCACTACGAGGCTGTCCATTCCTTCTGGAATGATGCCGAGTTGTTTTACCTTGTCAACATCAACTTTCAATACAATGTCTTTGGTAGGAAGCATATAGCGTTCACCGCGATATTCAGGGTTCAGAAGACTCTTGTTGTTATCACGCAGCAATTGCAGGTACTTAACAAGATCCATCTGTTTGATACCGGCATTGTAGTACGGTATATATTGCGTTTTATCGTCACGATAGTTAGCGAGGCTCAATGTATATGGGAACGGCTTCGACTCGTACGCGCTGCGTGTAGTCTGCTCGATGTACCAGTCAGTATTATAGTAACTCAACACGATAACACGAAGGTCGGTACGTACGCCTTCAACATCCTGTGCATACCATAACGGGAAGGTATCGTTATCACCACCCGTAAAGAGCACACCATCTTTCGCGCACGACTGCAGGTAATTTACAGCGGAGTCAACCGAGAAATAACGATTCGCACGATCGTGATCGTCCCATCCCTGCTGGGCCATGAGCACCGGTGCAGGCAATGCGATCAGTGTAGCAGCAATACCTGCTGTTTTCAGATTACCTAAATATCTACCGAGCGTCTCCGCTATAGCAATCACGGCAAAACCTATCCAGAAGCAGTATGCATAGTACGAACCGGTATAGATATAGTCACGTTCACGCGGTTCGGTAGGAGGTGAGTTCAGGTATATAACAAGGGCAACACCGGTAAGTATAAAGAGAAGTGCCACCACTACAAAGTTACGTGTGTTGTGTACCGACTGATAGAACATACCCACAAGTCCGAGCACAAAAGGAATCATAAAGAAGTTATTCCGTCCGCGGTTTTCAGAAAGCATCGGAGGAAGTTCTTCGAACCAGTTTGACGGGCCCATCCAGTCAGCATTTTGAATATCACTTTCGCGGCCAGCAAAGTTGAAGAAGAAGTAACGTACATACATCCATCCGATCTGGTGCTGTACCATGAAACTGATATTGTCAGCGAACGTTGGTTTTTGTCCTTCCTGCAGTCCTAATCTGTCACGGTATATCTGCGCATGATCTGGATCACTGCTATAGATACGTGGCAATATAGTTTGCTGACCAGGCTCATATTCATATTCGAACTTGCGATCCTTGACCTCATACTTGTCTTTTCCTTTTTTATAGTTAACACCACCTTCTTTTATACCGATAGGTTGTGCTGTAAAGTAAGGACCGTACAACAACGGGCGACTTCCATACTGCTCGCGTTTCAGGTAGCTCACGAAGCTCATCACATCCGAAGGGTCATTCTCATCGATCGGAGGATTGTCGTTCGAACGGATCACCACCAGCGCATACGAAGCGTATCCAATCAGTACAAAGGCAAGTGCATTCAATGCAGTGTTTAATAATACTCGCTGCTGTTTTTGAGTGTATATAATTCCCCAGATCAATGCAGCAAACAGTAACAGCGCAAAGATGATAGCACCCGAACCGAATGGAAGTCCTACACTGTTGATAAAGAAAATTTCAAACTTACCGGCCAGCGTTGGCAAGCCCGGTATAATTATATCGTTGATGAAGAAGATGATCAACAGACTTACCAGCATAGCCGCGATAACGCCCCATGTAGTAGGCTTGTATTTTTTGAAATAGTAGATGAGTGCCAATGCAGGGATTGTAACGAGGTTCAACAAGTGAACGCCAATGGAAAGTCCCATCATATAGAAGATAAGCAACAACCAGCGGTTGGCTTTTGATTCGTCTTCAATCACCTCCCACTTCAACATAGCCCATACAACAAAGGCCGTGAAGAAAGAGGACATGGCATATACCTCTGCTTCAACAGCCGAGAACCATGCAGAGTCTGTGAAGGTATACGCGAGTGATCCGATAAGACCAGCGCCCATCAGTACCCATGTTTTGTCGGACGTTAATTCTTCTTCTGTTCTGATCTTCATAAGCTTGCGGCCAAACAGAACGATAGACCAGAAGAGGAACAATGCCGTAAAGGCACTGGCCAGTACACTGCTGAAGTTTATCCAGTAGGCAACTTTAGTTACATCACCAAAAGCAAGGAAAGAGAAGAGACGGCCGAGCAAAAGAAAGAACGGTGCTCCGGGAGGGTGGGGTACCTGTAATTTATACGATACCGAAATAAATTCACCACAATCCCAGTAGCTGGCGGTTTCCTCCATGGTTAGCCAATACGTAATGAGAGCAACGGCAAAAACAATCCAGCCGGTGATGTTATTGGTTTTCTGAAAATTCATGTTGTATGAAAATGATGACCTGTAATTAAAAGCCCGAAAATAAGGGAATTTTTACTTTTTCCGTGGAATAGATTTATAGAACGGCTTCGGGTAATGAAGACGTGTATCTTTGAATCAGAAAAGTTTAGCTATAGGCATATCGCATGAGTAAAGAACCTATACCATTTTTATCGCTGGAGCCACAACATGCATTGATAAAGACCGCTGTGCAGCAGGCCGTTCAACAGGTTTACGACCGAAGCGCTTTTGTGTTGGGTGAAGAGGTGAATGCCTTTGAAAAGGAATACGCGGCATGGCATGGTGTTCAATTCTGTATAGGTGTTGGCAACGGACTTGACGCATTGACGATGAGCTTGTTGGCTTGTGATGTAAAGCCTGGTGACGAGGTGATTGTACCGGCTCATACCTACCTGGCCACCTGGCTTGCTGTTAGCCGGACAGGAGCTACGATCGTTCCGGTAGAGCCGGACGAGAGTACATTTAACATCGATACATCGAAAATTGAAGAGGTCATCACACCCCGCACAAAAGTTATTCTGCCGGTACATC
>CAMLLI010000242.1 GCA_946480685.1 uncultured Flammeovirgaceae bacterium
GTATCGTAGTGATGAACAACGGCCCGGCAGCAACGATACGCGAGATCGAAGAAGTGAATTTACCGAGACCACGCAACAAGAAAGAGATTGTAAACCTGGAAGAGTATAAAGTTATACGGGAGCGTCTCCTGAATTTGCTGATGGACAAAGTGGAGATTGACGAAAAAGATTTTTACAAAGAGAAGGCAGCCTGATGCGCAACAGCGTGTTCGGCAGGCAAGCACATTTAAATATTTAAAAAGTTTCAACTGTGACCAGACGACCTGAAGAAAGTTTTAAGACAACCTGTTCCTATTGTGGTGTAGGATGTGGCATAGTGGTGAAGAAAGACCGTAGAGGAAAAATTACGGTGGAAGGTGACAAAGATCACCCGGTGAACAAAGGTATGCTTTGTTCGAAGGGAATGAATCTTCACTATGCTATGCAAGACCGAAGCGATCGCCTCCTGTATCCGGAGATGCGCTATAGCAGGAGTCACCCGTATCAGCGCGTCACGTGGGAGCAGGCGATACAACGTGCAGCTGCTGTTTTTAAATCCATCACACAAACCTATGGACCAGACTCCGTAGGTTTCTATGTTTCTGGTCAGTGCCTCACAGAAGAATACTATGTTGTCAATAAACTGGTAAAAGGATTTTTAGGTACGAATAATATTGATACCAACTCGCGCCTGTGCATGAGCAGTGCTGTGGCAGGTTATGCGAAAACATTGGGGGAAGATTCTGTTCCTGTTTCGTATGAAGATATAGAGTTGGCCGATTGTTTTCTGATAGCAGGTGCGAACCCGGCATGGTGTCACCCGATTCTGTTCAGGAGAATTGAGGCACACAAGCAGGCTAATCCTGATGTGAAACTGATTGTGGTTGATCCGCGCAGAACACAAACTTGTGCATTGGCAGATCTTCATTTACAGATCACACCCGGTACGGATATATACCTCTACAATGCTATCGCGCGTATCCTGATTGAGAACGGTGAAGTGGATTATGACTTCATCAGCAAGCACACCGAAGATTTTGAAAAGTATCGCGATTCCGTTTTCAAATATACTGTAGAAGAAGCCGCGTTGAATTGTGATGTACCCGTAAATGATGTACGTACTGCTGCTTCCTATATCGCTGCATCCAAAGGTTTCCTTACGCTCTGGGCCATGGGACTTAACCAGAGTGTGATTGGTGTTAATAAAAATATAGCGTTGATCAGTCTCAACCTGATTACCGGTCACATTGGTAAACCGGGTTCCGGACCATTCTCGTTAACAGGACAACCCAACGCGATGGGTGGAAGAGAAGTGGGCGGCTTGGCTACCATGTTGGCGGCACACCGCTCATACGCGAATCCAAAACATCGTGAAGAAGTTGCTGCTTTCTGGGGTGTACCTTCACTCTCGGAAAAGCCCGGACTCACCGCCACACAAATGATTGAAGCATTGGAACGTGGTGATCTCAAAGCGATCTGGATTATATGTACCAACCCACTGGTAAGTTTACCAGACTCCAGGCGTGTAGAGGCTGCGTTGAAGAAAGCGCGCTTCGTAGTAGTGCAGGATATATCCCGTAAGTCTGATACAGTAGAGTTTGCCGATCTGATACTGCCTGCTGCAGGACATTTTGAAAAAGAAGGAACGATGACAAACTCGGAACGAAGAGTAAGTTATCTGAACAAAGTAATCGAAGCTCCGGGTGAAGCATTACCCGATGTAGATATACTGTGTCGCTTTGCCAATGAAATGGGCTTCTCCGGATTCAACTATACATCGGTAGGAGATATATATGAAGAGCATGCACGTCTTACGAAAGGAACGAACCTGGATGTAAGCGGGCTTACCTATCAATACCTGAAAGAAGAAGGTACTGTACAATGGCCCGTGCCGGAGAAAGGTCATAAAGGTACACCACGACTTTTTGCCGATCACCAGTTCTTTACACCTTCACGCAAAGCTAAATTTCATGCACTCGATGATCCGCAGAATTTATCAGAGCCGGTAACAAAAGACCTTCCGTTAATTCTTACAACGGGACGTATACGCGACCAGTGGCATACCATGACGAAGACTGGTAAAGTAAATAAACTTCGTCAGCACATTGATAAACCTTTCGTAGAGATACATCCGCACGATGCGATGCTTCGTAACATCAGTGACGGAGATATAGTGGAGATTGATAACTTTCGCGGCTCCGTTCGTGTGAGCGCGCGCGTTACAGAAGATGTAAAGAAGGGCGTAGTATTTATACCCATGCACTGGGGAAAGATATTGCAGAAAGATCTAGGCCGCGCGAACAATCTGACCAGTGATCTGGTGGACCCGGTGTCCAAAGAACCAGACTTTAAATTTTCTGCTGTTGAAGTTCGTAAATATGAAAAGCCGGTAGAGAAAATTATAGTCGTAGGAGCAGGTGCGGCATCGTACAGATTCCTGCAAAGTTACCGTGCACTGAATCAACGCGATGAACTGCATGTGTTTTCAAAAGAGAAAGATCCGTTCTACAACCGCGTGTTGTTACCGGAATATGTAAATGAGACACTGTCGTGGGAACGCCTGCAAAAGTTTCAGGCCGGGGAGTTTGAAGAATTAAATGCTACACTGCATAATGAGAACGAGATTGTAATGATCAATCGCACGCAACAATATGTAGTGGATGTATACGGTAAAAAACATTTATACGATAAACTTATACTGGCTACCGGAAGCCGCGCCTTCATTCCGAAGGAAGCCCCGGTACATTTACCCGGTGTGTTTACCATGCGCACACGCAGGGATGCAGATGAACTGAAAAAATTTCTGAAGCCTGAAGGACATGTATTGATCATTGGCGGTGGATTGCTGGGACTTGAACTCGCAGCATCGCTTCGCGAGATGAACGTAAATACATCGATCATTCAATTGAGTGGTCGTTTGATGGAGCGCCAGTTGGACAACCTTTCGGGACAACTCCTGCTGGAGTTTGTAGAGGAGATTGATATTCGGGTATACCTGAATGACCAGGTTGAAAGTGTAGAGTCACTCAACGATACAACGGGGAGGCTGGCTGCTTTTCTGAAGAGTGGTAAAACGTTGCAGGTAGATGCTGTCGTATATGCAGTTGGTACAAGACCGAATATAGAGTTTGCAACGGAAGCCGGTGTGGAAAGCGCGCGCGGTATTGTAGTGAACGACTATATGCAAAGCAGCGACCCCGCTATATTTGCGATGGGAGAGATAGCAGAACACCGCGGTAAATTACTCGGTATAACGTCAGCGGCCGAACAACAGGCCGATGTACTGGCGCGTTACCTCAATGGCGATGTACAAAGTACATACGAAGGGTCTGTGCCGATGAATATTCTTAAATTCTCTAACCTTGATCTCTGCTCCATAGGTATAGCGGAAGTGCCGGTGAACAGCGAAGGCTACGATGAAATTCTGTTCATTGACAAGTCGATGCGATACTATAAGAAGTGTATCGTGAAGGATGATAAACTGGTAGGCGCTGTATTGGTGGGTGACAAGTCAGAGTTTGCTGATTTCAAGATGTTGATTGAAAGTCAGATTGAATTATCGGAGAGACGACTACAGCTTTTACGCTCCGGCAAAAAAACAGAACCGATGCTGGGTAAACTGGTATGCTCTTGTAACCAGGTAGGCGAAGGAAATATCAGGAAGCTGATACAAGGCGGTTGCCGTTCGTTGCCTACACTCTGCCAGACGTCCGGTGCAGGCATGGGCTGCGGAAGTTGCAAACCGGAAATTCAACGTCTGCTGAAAGAAGACGAAGTGGCGGTGAAAGAGAAAGCATAACACATCAAAAGCTATAGTACTTTCTGCTTTGATTTTTTAGAAATCGGCAGGCGAAAACTTTGTAAATTTATACTTGAATAAGAAGGCATACGATAGATGCCGCAAGCTTGACAGGGAATGGAAACCAAAAAGAGTGACTTAATACGGGCCTTTGTAAAAGGAGGAATTCTTTCGCCAGCAGATTTGCTGAAGATCATGGACATCTCTCAGGATCTGGGAAATGGTTTTGTACTCTTCGGCTCGCGACAGGATATCATGTTTCCGTCCAACGGTGCAGATGAAAAGATGATCGACCACGCCTTCCGCGATATACATTTTGATTATGAGCTGGGGAGCGATCAGTCGGTATACCAGAATATCGTGAGCTCCTATATAGCCGTAAATGTTGTTGAGACTACCAACTGGGTAAAGGAAGATACATACCATTTTGTCATCGATAACTTTGATTACAAGCCGAAGATCAAGATCAACATTGTTGATCCCGTACAAAGTATAGTTCCGTTGTTTACCGGTGAGCTCAACTTCATCGCATCACGTGAAGAAAACTACTGGTACTTGTATGTCCGCGATCCGCGTAAGGGTAACATTGTAGAGAGCTGGCCGAAGCTGATCTTTAGCCAGGATATAGCGAAGGTGTCCAAAGCGCTGGAAGAACTTATACTTAATTTCCAACCGTTCGGCATTGATGAGTTGTTCGTCATTCTGCAAGGGAAGATGCGCATTAACTACCGTGCCATTGCCGAGAAACTAAAGTATCCGGACAGTACATTTCCATACTACGAAGGTTTGAACGCCATGCTCAACAATCAATACTGGTTGGGACTATATTGGCGCAACAATCAATATGATATAGATTTCATGAGTGCAGCCTGCCGGTTGTGCCAGGAGACCAATGTTGGTAAGATTAACATTATACCGTGGAAAGCTTTTATCATCAAAGGTATAAAAGCGTCTGACCGGATTCGCTGGGAAAAACTCATGGGTAAATTTGGTATCAACGGGCGACATTCATCGCTGGAGCTGAACTGGCATTTACCGGTGATCGATGCCGATGCGCTTGAGTTAAAACGCTTTCTCGTTCGTGAACTTGATCAGCAGGATATATCCACGCATGGGCTCACGTTTACGATCAAGATGAAGCGCGACAGTTTTCTCTTTACGTCCATCGTGATCGAACGCAATAAGTCACTCGAAGCAAGCGAGCGGTATAATATACTATATGCAAAGGATTTTAATCCGAACAAGATTGCGTACCTCACGTACGCGCGCGATGTAAAGAAAGAAATTATACCGGCATTACTCATCGAGTTGAGTAAAATGTACTATCGTCAGCTAAACCCGGAACGCGAGAAACAAGCCGAGAAGAACAAGGAAGAAAAAACAGGTACGGTGGCTTCCAGTTATCAATGCAGTAACTGTCTCTCTATATACGACAAGCGATACGGTGATGCACTCGCGAACATTCCTCCGGGCGTACCCTTTGAAGACCTTCCGGAAAGCTATACCTGTCATGTATGCGATACGCAGAAAAAGTATTTCGTTCCCATGACGATCTCTGTAAAGACATAGCGTTTACGCTATAGATTCCGGTAACACTTTCATATACTATACCGATTTCAAAAGTTCCTCGCGGTACTTGGTAAGTATACTGGACTTCGAAACGAAGCCCATATACTGATGTTTGTCAACCACAGGCAAATTCCATTGGTTGGTCTCATCGAATTTTTTCAGAATGTTGTGCAGACTTTCATTCGGATGAATGATCGCCTGTGGAGCCGTCATCAGATCTTTCACAAAAACTTTGTCGTATTGATCGTGCTTGAAGATAATGTTGCGCACATTGTCCAGAAACACGAGTCCTGTCAGATCACCGTTCGTCAACACGGGGAATATATTTCGCTTGGAGTTAGAAATCACTTTTACCAGTTCCTGCAAAGAAGCGTCCGGGTGAATGGTAGAGAAATTGGTTTCGATCAGTTCAGTAAGATCAAGCCGGCTGAGTAAATGTTTGTCGCGATCTTCAACGGAAGTTTTCAATTTGTTGGAAAGCTTTTTAGCTTCCATGGAAAGCGGTTCAAAGTAATTTACAACGGTAATGCTAATGGCCGAAACAATCATGAGCGGTATCATTAATTCATAACCGCCGGTAATTTCTGCAATAAGAAATATAGCCGTGAGCGGTGCATAGAAAACACCACTCAGCATACCGGCCATGGCTACCAGTGTAAAGTTGGTTTCCGGTATATAGGTTATACCGAGTTTATTGACAAGACGTGCAAAAGCAAAGCCTATATATGCACCCATAAAGAGTGATGGAGCAAAACTTCCTCCGGTACCACCGCTGCCAATGGTAAGCGCAGCCGCTACACATTTCAGCAAAGCAATTACACCCAGGAAAATCAGCAACGTATATTCTGAAGAAACAAACGTGTTGATGATACTGTTTTGCGTCAGTTCATGCGGACGAAGGTTCGATAATGTTTTGATGGATTCATATCCTTCACCGAACAGTGGTGGAAATAGAAGCAACAACACGGATAGAACAACGCCACCGGTAATCACCCGTATCCAGATATTACTCACGGACTTTATACGGGCATCAACCCACTCAAACGTACGTGCATAATACAGTGCGAGAAAACCGGTTAGTATACCCAGTACTATATAAAACGGAACATTGTAATAGTTAAACGGCTGTTGTAAAGCAAATGAAAGTATAACACCTTCAGCCAATATAATTTTAGAAAGCAATGCACCGGAAGCAGCCGCGATGATAAGCGGTATAAATGCGGAGGCACTGACATCAGTCAATAGTACTTCTACCGCGAAGAGTACACCGGCAATCGGGGAGTTGAACGCTGCAGATATACCGGCCGCGGCACCACACGCAAGCAGGATCGTTTTTTCCTTATACGATAAACTATATACCCGCCCGTAGTTTGAACCGATGGCCGAGCCCGT
>CAMLLI010000243.1 GCA_946480685.1 uncultured Flammeovirgaceae bacterium
TCTCATAGCTCGCGAACACAGGTATCTTTATACCAGTGTTACCTGGCAAAAGTTTATCAAGGTTGACAGATGCAGATACATCATACGCAGTTGTCTCATCGCGGGTGCGTTCTGATATTTTCGAACTTATACTTCCGAAGCCATACGTGGTATGTTTTACAGCGCCATTTATAGTCGCAAAGTCCGCCAATTTAATTGTAGCGGATGAGGTCAGTGCCCAGCCGGCGGTTCGATCAAAGTCTGTAACACGAAGTTCATTCGCCCATATACAACCGGAGTATGCACGCTTGTCGGCAGAGCGCGGATTGCGTACACCGATCATAACGGCAAGCACACTGCTCAGATCAGGTCTTCCGAGTATCCGCAGCAAATGTCTTCCTGATTCTTTCGGACCTGCCAACGGATATACCTGCGTCAATGAGTAATTTGCCTTATCACGTTCCGTTTTCAAAGTATATAGTTCATTCAGCACGAGGTTGATTTCGTTTTCTTCGGGCCACACACCGCGTTCGGATCCATCATTCGGATCAGAGATCTTTAGCGGTATCTGTATCTCGTAGTAGTTTTCGGTGAAGTCTGTACCAATGCGCATAAAAGCATATAGCTGATCGTTACCAGCCTGGCTGTTTGCGTGAAAGAACATCTTGATTCGGCCATAGTTAAAGAGATCAACTGAAAGATTTTTATAGATTGCACGGGATGTTCCATCGGCCAGTTCATCTACACAAACCTGCACCGACTGTTCATTGAGCAAACGCGAAACGGAAGAAGTGTTATCACGATCGCGCACAACACCCGGCGGAATAACATAACCTGACTTATTAGCCGCTACATCTTTCACAGCATTCTCTTCGAGATTCACAACCGATACTGTAAAATTATCGAAGGTTGGTTCGGTGATTTCACTAAACCCGGCATCATTCAAATCATCTGTAGTATACCTCCGCCAGTAACTTCCTACCATTCTGAAATTAGCGAGACGCAACACCACCGGCTCCGTAAACTCCGTCAGCAACATGCGTATATATTTGATCGACTTGAAGTCCTCGATGTTACCAAACTTTGCTTCATACTCACGAATTGGTATACGAAATAAATACCAGGTAACAGATTCTTTCAGATCGTTGGTATTACTCGTGGTAATCTTGTCCACTATATATTCATTATCAACAGCGAGTTGCCCGGGTTTCAGATTTATATCGTATTGATAATATTCTTCTGTCTCATTGAGTGTATTATCCGCATTAATATCTTCATTATCGGGTGTGAGGTAACTGGAGTACGCGATCTCCGAACCGGAAGCAATAGGTGAATTGCCGTCTTGTCCATTGTAGTCTTTATAGCGCTGCAATATCTTCGCATTCGCTGCATCATATTTACTATCGAGAAAGTATGTAAAGTTATCGGCCGAAGGATCGCTTTGTACTTTATCGCGGGCAGCTACATTTACCGTGTTGATGTAAGTGCGGAAGTAATCAATTTCCTTTGTATCAGGCAAGCCATCGAACCCTACATCCTGATTATCGCGTGCGGCACCAGATGTATTATCAAAACTGCTGGTGAGATATTGCTCGGTGGTAACATAGCCCCAGTTGTTGGCTGCTACTTCGCCTGCAAGATTTCCATCCGCAGGCAAACCATTTTCAAATGCATGACGCGAATCCCGCATAACATCTTCTGAAATATTACCAAGCTGAAAGACAAGTCGTCCACCCGTTGTATTCGATTTGTTATATATACCGTCAAGCACTTTGCCATTGTCACTGGTAAGATTGATGAACGGGTCCATCATCCAGAACTCTATATACTCTATATTAGCTTTATCAAAATCTGTTTCAGAAGTAACCGCTTTCGTTATAGCGCCCCAACTGCTTTGCGGATTGGTGAGCATGCCATTGTTATCGAGCGATCGATTATAGTTATAGGGGCCACGTTCATTCGGGAAGTATGCTATATCGAATATCTGTTCGTAATATATACCTTGTGTCAATTGCTTGTATGGAAATATTTCTGTTGGTCCAACCATACGCACATAGTGATTATTCAGATCAATGTCCGTAATGTTATCGGGCTTTAATGAACCACCATCGCGTTGCAATTGATTATCGATGGTATACCATGCTATCTTGGCCCGATTATAGCCGGCTGTTACATCATCTGCAGCACCTGCGCTGGGATCAAAACGATGATCGTCTGTCTTCGGAACACTGGAGAGTTTCCATCCTGCAGTACTCATCAATGAATACGGTGTTGTTGTATTTTCAAAATCATCTATATACCCTGTACCTTCACCATCAATAACATTAGAGGTTCCCGGAATGAGCTGTGCGAATTCTCCTGTAAAACTCACCGATGATTTTTCCTTCGTCTGGATCAGCGGCAATGCATCCACCAACTTCGTCAGCATACGACTTTCCTTGTTGATGTTAAAATCAAGACCATACTGAACATTGCGGGCAGGCTCGGTGCCTACAGTATTACGACTTACCACCGGCCGCTCATTGTAGTATAAAAGCGTAGAACCGAAATTTACATCATCATTAAGTTTATAGTCTAAGCGTGTACCGAGCAGACTTTTATTCTGAAACGAGAACGCATCAGACTGTTCGTACTGCACTTCAATGTCCTTTCCGGAATTCATGATGGATTCATTGAGGATTGTTACTTTACCAAAAGTATAGTCTACAACATAGTCCGTCCCTTCGGTTAACAAAATTCCACCGGCATATACTTTCACAGAACCTTGTGCCACGCCAAAACCGGGTATAACAATTTCGTTGGAAGAACTGGCGGTATACTCGCCCGTTAAATAAAATTTATTCTTGGAAGCAAAGAGTGCAGCATCCGAACGTGTTGTACCGTAAAGCGTATCGTATGCATACTTGGAGATGAGTGCATTCTCTGAAGGCTCGCCTTCAAAGGCATCGCGCAATGCCTCGCGAAAGGGTTTCAGGTATGGGAATATAATTAAGCCCGAAGCGGAGTTTATTGTAACGCCTTCTACGAAATCGAAGTTACCATCGCGTTGACGATCGTTAAGCGTGTTGAGTTTATCGAGACCAAAAATTTCTATAAGCTGTCGCGTGCGCACCGTTGTACCGGCCTGCAACTGTGGGTTATCAATGCCAGTCGCATCATCGCGATAAATTATGCGCAACTGAAAACCATTCTGTGATAATTGTGTTGCTCCGAGACTATATATATTCTTCATCATGAGCTCCCACGTGGGTATAGTTTTACCGTCCGAATCGCGAATGGCAATTTTACGCGGACGGAGCAACTTCAGAAAGATCACATCCTCATCGGCAAGGCCTGAGTAGTCTTCGGAGAGTTCTCCAACCTTATAAGACTTTCCGTTATAGGTATACTCATACGCTACCGCGAGCGCTTCATCGTTTTGTAATTTTGTACCGAGTGTAAGATATCCCAACTGGGAGTGATACGTATATTCCGTAGATGCCAGTTTACGCGCACCGGTTATCTTTTCAAAGTCAGTTCCGTTGTTATTATCCTCTTCAAAAAAAATCTCCAGCGTACTGTTGATACCATCGGCAGCGCGGTTCTGTGCAGTTGCAAAAGCAAATAAATTGTTAGCCCCGTTGGATGCAGGTATCGCCGTTCCGTTGGACGTTACTGCTGCATTATATATTACTCTTCCTTCACCGAGATCCATCAGTCCTACAACGTTTCGAAGGGTTTGTGTATCGCTCTTCCGGTTCAGTACATATACTTCCACGCGGGTTATATTTACACCTGAAATTACCTGTGGTGTGTTGGAGATCCACCGGGTATAATTTTCCCGAAAGAAATGTCCGAGAAAAAAATGGCGGTTCTCATCATAATTAGACGCTATGATTTCAAAGGGTCGGTTCTGTCCGTTGCTGTTTCCGTCTACATTAATTGAAGACGCTTTACCACGTTGCGTGGAAGCAATTACGGTTGCCTTTAATTTACCGAACTGCAGCTGCGTTTTTACACCAAACAGATTTTGTGCTCCCTGTATCAACGTATTGTTTAAAGGCAGACTTACATTTCCGATTTCCAGTTTCTGAAGTATATCTTCTTTAAAACCGGTATACTCTACTTTCATATTATTCTGGAAGTCGAATGAATTATTATTATCGAAGTTGGCGGACACCTGAAGCTTCTCTCCTATTTTTCCAACCACGCTCATGTTGATCTGCTGATCAAATACAAAACCACCTGAACGTTGCTGACGAATAGGAATCGCCGGATTATTAAGTCGCTGGAACGAGGCACCAAAATCGAGTGTAACAAATCCACGTGGTACCAGTTCAATATAGCTTCCTCCAAAAATGCGATCAAGCACAGGACTGATATATATCCTGGGATTGATACTTCGTCCGCTTACTTCACTTTCGCCATCGGCAGCACGTGAACGATTCTTCCAGTAGCTTTTCAACAACTCGCGCTCCTGGTATTGTTTATACTCTTCGAGCGTCATAGATGAAGCAGGTCTATAGGACAGCTTACCGATCGTCTCGCGAATGGTATATGTACCGGAAGTATCCATCGCTATATCCACCCTCACCGGGTCTTTAAGTTGCATAGGAGTATGGGTCTCCGGATTAGCAAACGGATCGCCATACCGGTCACCAACCTGATAGGTTGGTTTTGTGTGGGATTGATAGCGTGTTGAATCTTTTGGTTGCTGCGCGAATAGCGTTACCGTTGTGCAAAAAAGAAGCGATAGCGAGAGCATGCCATACACTGCTATAGGGAGAAGGTTTAGTCGTAAACGGCTTGAGGATGTCAATATATTTATACCGTGTTATACCAAGAGCTCTTAGTACCGCGATGGTAAAGTGCGCGGCAAGGAAAGTAACGCCCTGGTGAGGTATAATCATCTACAGGATGGTGTATGTGTAGACCATCCAGCGGGTTTCCGCGATAAAACTGGCGCAAGTCTGAAAACTTGTGCCAACACTGCAACCAGCCTTCCGACTGGTTACAAAAAAAAGAGGCGATCACCACTGACCGCCTCTTCTTTCCTGTTAAAAAATATAGCTTACTGCCAACCTCCTCCCAACGACTGATACAACTCCACCCGTGCACTAAGCTGTTGGCGAGTTACATCTGCCTTTGTGAGTTCAGCCTGCAGTGCGTTAGTCTGTGCCGTAATTACCTCGAGGTAATTGGCCATACCACTTCTGAATAAAAGTCGGGCATTCTGTACCGCCTGCTGCAATGTCTCTGCGCGCGCGGTCGCTACATCCTGCTGCGTTTTCAGTTTATCAAGTTTTACAAGCGCATTGGTAACTTCGTGTACCGCACCTGTTACAGATTGTCTGAATTCGATAACACGTTGTTCACGTTCTGCCTTCGCTACTTCGAGTTGCGTGCGCAGTATACGTCTCTGAAATATAGGTTGCGTTAAACTTCCTGCTACCGTACTGAATAATGATGCCGGCATAGAAAACCAGTTGCTGGCTTCGTATGCGTTTAGCCCACCCGTTGCAGTAAGGTTCAGTGAAGGGTACATATTACCTTGCGCTACTCCTACACGTGCATTCGCTGCCACAAGTGCCTTCTCGCTCGCACGTACATCCGGACGATGACTCAAGAGATCGATCGGTACACCAGTAGCAAGTATAGTATCAGTTACTATTACATTACTCAATTCAACGGTGCGGCTCACAGCTCCTGGCCAATCACCTAACAACAAACGCAGTCCGTTTTCCTGCAGTGTAATAGCTTGCTCGAACTGAGGTACCAGCAACGCTGCGTTCTGTTGCTGCGCTTTCGCTTGCTGCACGGCAAGCTCCGTTACTTCACCTGCTGTTTTCTGCAACTGTATCATCTGCACTATGCTGTCGCTCAACAGTACATTTCGCTTCGCGATCGCAAGCTGCGCATCCATCATCAACAAGTTATAGTATGCGTTGGCAACTTGTGCTACGAGTTGTGTTTGGACAGCACGGCCTGCTTCGAACGACTGCAGATAGTCTGCGAGTGCGGCCTGTTTCTGTCTTCGTATTTTACCCCACACATCAATCTCCCAGGATATACTTGTACTCAATGTAAAATCCTCGATGTGATTTGTTCCAAGAAAGTTACTGAGGCTTATACCATTCAAACTGTTCTCGGAAGGATTGCTGGTGGAAGCTGAAGCCTGTGCACTCCACGCAGGAAGCCACGCTGCTCTCGCCTGTTTTGCGTATGACTGCGAGATCGATATACGTTGAATCGCCAGTTGCAGATCATAATTACCGGCAATCGCTTTATCGATGAGTCGTACGAGTGTAGTGTCGGTAAAGAATTCCTTCCACGATTTGGTAGCAACACTGCTGTCGCCTACCGGTGCCGTTGTGCCGAACTGTTGTGGCGCTTTGAGATCGGGACGCTTGTAATTTTTCCCTACAGAACATCCTGCCAGGATAACGGCAAACAGCACAACACCTATACCACTATATATAAATCGGTTACTATGCATGATTCTTTTATAATTAAAACTGTTACGATTATTCGGTGATGGTATCTTCTTCTGTCTTCGGACCGCTCACCTTTTCCTGCAGGTATTGGAAGATGATGTAGAGTACCGGTATAACAAATATACCCAGCAATACACCCGTTAACATACCACCGGCAGCACCTGTACTGATCGAGCGGTTACCCAATGCGGATGCACCGTTGGCACGCATCAGTGGTAACAAACCAACGATAAAGGCGAATGACGTCATCAGAATCGGTCTCAGACGAAGCTTGGATGCTTCTAT
>CAMLLI010000244.1 GCA_946480685.1 uncultured Flammeovirgaceae bacterium
GATACAGTATAAAAGTAAATCTACCGGTGAGGCGGAGAATAGCAGGGTGAGGTGATTTTTAGGTTTTAGTAGTATCAGATTATTTATCCGTAACGGTTCTAGGAATACTGCCCATAATTCATTAAGTTATATATTGCAATAAGCAAATCGTAACTGGTAAATATGAAGTCTGTTTTTGATATAGCTACCCGCGAAGAACTGGTAGAGAGAATCAAATCTTTAAACCCGGAAAATAGTGCGCAATGGGGCAAGATGAATGCGTATCAAATGGTAAAGCATTGCACGCTCCATGAAGATATGGTATTGGGAAAGCTGAAAATCAAACGGGTATTTATAGGGCACCTGATTGGCGGCATGCTGCTGAAGAAAGTATTGAAGGATGATAAACCCTTCGGCAGAAATTCACCCACAAGCTCATTACTGAAAACGCTGAACGAAAGCGGAGATATTGAGCAGCAGAAAAAGGAATGGATAGACAGGCTCGGGCAATATGCTACCTATACCGATCCTGACTTTGTTCATCCCTTCTTCGGGCCTATGACGAAAGATCAGATCGGTTTCTTTGCCTATAAACACGTAGACCATCATTTGAGACAGTTCGGAGCATAAGCCTGTGCGTTGCGAAACTTCCTGTACTATATCCCATTTAAAATATAGTATCAGCGATGCATGTGCATAAAATATGTGCGGTTATGTATATCCCACAAAGGGCGAATGATCGCATCCAACGGGAGATTGATGAAAAGAAAGTTACCGAAAGGAGTTGATTTCGAATTTATTTTCGAAATTCAGGAGTGCAGTACATCGGATTAATGTCATACTTGTTTGTCAAAGCCCGGGCAAGCATCGTGTTTCTGGTAATAGCAACGCTGTTGCCCGCTATGCATGTACTCGGTCAGCAGGCGTCTTTGCCAGCTGTTTTTGTATATAGCAATACGTTTACCAGCGAGCAGGGTCTTTCGCAAAACAGTATTTCCTGCATCGCCAAAGATCGCGATGGTTTTATATGGATCGGTTCCGGTGATGGCCTCAATCGATTTGACGGATATTCCTTTATACATTTCAGTCATTCCGATAAAGATACAGCCAGTCTCAGCAACGATGTTATTCGAAATCTTTTATTGGACAGTAAGGGAAGGCTGTGGGTAGGAACCTACAACGGACTTAATCTGTATGACAGCGAGAAAGAAAACTTTCGAAAATTTCTGACGAGTCGCGCGGATAACAACACCATCAGTCAGAATACAATACTATCTCTACTGGAAGATCGAAACCATAACCTTTGGGTTGGTACCTATTGGGGACTTAATAAAATCAATCTTGAGACATTTGATATCACGCGTTATCACTACCGTGAAGATGGAAGCGGGTTGGCTGATGATGCAGTAAATGCTTTGCTCGAAGATCGAAACGGTAAGATATGGGTGTGTACCGGTAAAGGAATTAATATCATTGGCGCAAAAGGTATAGAACATACTATAGAGCAAAGCAATGCCCCCGATGGATTGACTTCTACGCTAATTGTAAATATAGTGCAGGATTCTACAGGTGCTATATATTTAGGCTCCAACGGAAGCGGAGTGTTACGACTTGAAAATGAAAATGACCGTACGTTTGAATACTTTGTTCATGTGCCGGGTAAACGATCAGTCGGGGCCAACATTATTTCCTCCATGGCGATTGATCGTAACGGTATACTTCTCATTGGTACCGATGGCGCGGGGCTATACCGATATGAAGGCGGTGGTATATTTACGCAAATTATTACGCGAGAAAATCGTATACTCAATAACGGGGGGCTGCATGGAATTTATGTTGATGAAGACAATAATTACTGGGTCGGACTTTTTGGTGCGGGACTAACGTTTATATCCGGAGCACGACCTCGCTTTGAACACTACCGCTACTTCGATGCAAACATGGAAAGCATTGGCAAAAATTCAGTGCTTGCTATAGCCGAAGATCATGATCAGAAAATATGGATTGGTACCGATGGTGCAGGCCTGTATAAGTTTGACCCGGTTACCAAACAGTTTACATCGTATCTGCATTCTCCGAAAAACAATAACAGTCTCAGTACAAATGTAGCGAAGTCGCTGCTAGTGGATCATAAGAACAACTTATATATAGGCACCTTTGCCGGTGGACTAAATTACTTCGATACCAAAACAAAAACATTCACGCGGTATCTTCATGTACCGGGTGATACAACGAGCATCAGCACCAATCACGTGTGGTCGCTCCTGGAAGATGGCGATCGGGTGTATGTAGGACAGTTGGGAGGATTAAATGAATTTCTTCCAGAACGTAAGATATTCAATGCACTTACTATAACCGGTGAGAGTCCTATTACTACCCAAACGGCATCTGTGTTTTGTATTCGTAAAGACAGGCAAGGCTATATCTGGATGGGAACGCGACTGGCCGGTATACATCGGTATGATCCTGCAAAAAGAACATTCAAATCATTCCTGAATATACCAGGCGACTCCATGAGTTTACCCACGAACGAGATCCTTGAATTCACGCTCGATGCAGATGGAAAACTTCTTGTAGGTACCGATAACAAAGGACTGATCCGGCTTGATCCGGAAAGTTTAAAATTCACCGAGCTGCTGCCTGAATTCCGCGAGGGAAATATACCTTCTGTACTGGAAGACGAATCACGGAACATATGGTTTACATCTTCCGATGGTCTTCATCGGTATGATCCCGCAACAAACAAGATTTTCGACTTTACCGTAGCAGATGGATTGCAAGGCACACAGTATAACGAGGGCGCGAAATTAAAAAGCTCGACCGGTGAATATTATTTTGGCGGAACAAATGGTATGAACGTTTTCCGTCCGGAAAAAGTGGTGGAAGACCATAGTAAACCCACCGTTGTATTTACCCGGCTTAGTCTGTTTCACGATGCTGTGAGGATGAACGACAAATCCGGATTGCTCACCAACAGTATATCAAAATTAAAGAGTATAACTTTTCAGCCAAATCAAAATGTATTCTCGATTGAGTTTGCGTGTTTGGAGTATAAATTTCCGAAAAAGAATAAATACCGGTATTACCTCGAAGGATTTGATAACGACTGGAACAATATAAATGAAAGTCGCATAGCCACCTATACCAACCTTCCGCCTGGCGGGTATACATTAAAAGTAAGTGCTACCAACGCCGATGGCTACTGGAACGATGAAGCAGCCAGCATTGAGATCATCGTTATTCCGCGGTGGCATCAGCGGCTGGGAGTAAAGATTGCACTGGCAGCATTACTGGTTGCATTTACGATTGCTGTCATTCACATACGAACCAATTTTCTCTTTCAGCAGAAGCGTAAACTTGAAGACCTGGTGACACTGCGTACACAGGTAGTGGAGTCGCAGAAGGAAGAGATCAAAGACAAGAATGAAAAACTGGAACAGGCTTACGAAGAAGTAAATTCGGTGAATGAAGAACTGCAACGCGTCAATACAAATCTTGAAAAGCTGGTAGAGGAACGAACGGAAGAACTTCAACTCACGATCAAAAAGCTGATTGAGACTGATAAAGGACTTGATACATTTTTATACCGGTCCAGTCATGATTTACGAGGCCCTATAACATCATTACTTGGACTGGCGCGCCTGGCTAAAATGCAGAATCAACAAACGGAGTTGAGTAATTACTTTGCCAATATAGAGAGTACGGCCGGTCGCATGTTACGCTTACTGGGTCGGTTAGGCGATACCGGTTCACTCTTCCGCACGAGGCGAAAAAACGAGAACATCTGCACCGAAGAATTTATTCAATCACTCAAAAGTCAGGTAAATAGTTTCAATACCGACAGCGCGGTACAAATAGAAATTGAAAACCAAATCGGAGCATCATTCGAAGGTGACCCGGTTTTGTTGAATCATATCGTTGTAAACCTGATGGAGAATAGTATAGTCTTTCGAAAGGAAAGCGAATCGTTTGTGAAATGTATACTTAGCCGGGAAGGACAACATATAATTATCCGGGTAATCGATAATGGCATTGGTATACCGCAGGAGTTGCGCGACCGGATATTCGAAATGTTCTATCGCGGCTCCGAAAAATCCATCGGTAATGGTTTAGGACTATTCATCACCAAGAAAGCCCTTGAGATATTAGATGGTACCATTGAGATAGAAAGCGAACGTCATAAATATACCACCGTTACAGTTCGTATACCTATAGATGCTGCTCCGCCTGCAGATGCCATGCTATATAATGTTTGAACTTCTTTTTCTTTGTTAACCGAAGCTGATAGCAAGTTGCGATGATATATACTTTGCGGTGATTCGTTGCTAAATTATTTTCCTGACGGTCGTTTCAATCGTTTGCCTGAAAACAACAGGAATGGAACATCATTTATGGGTTTTGGGCTATAATTCATATCCGGTTCTTTCTTTCATATCCATCTTTAGGTGCCCGTTTAGCCTTTCTCCGCGTGCTGATATATACCTGCCGGCAAGGATAAATCAGTTGCGGTGCGAGCGCAAATCAATACCAAAACCAAAACCAGATGAAAAGAAATTTACTTTTGATCCTGGCATTTATCTGTGCGTACGCGCTCGAGATAAATGCTCAAACTTTCGTGCATCCCGGTGTACCGTTCACTATGGATGATCTCAATCACTTAAAGTCAAATCTTACCAAAGAACCGTGGGCTTCTGCATACGCGGCATTTCAGAATGACTATAGATCGAAGCTTACGTATGGTATGCAAGGTCCCTATGGTACCGTAGGGCGAGCACCCGATGTGAATCGAAACCCGTGGATGAACGACATGGTGGCGATTCACAACCTCGCGTTTATGTGGATCTTTACAGGTGATCAGGCATATGCCCAGAAAGCAACCGGTATACTGGATGCATGGGCTGTAACCAACACACGCTGGACAGGCGATGAGACATTCCTTGATCTTGGAGATTATGCGCAATACTATATTACCGGTGCAGATATACTTCGCTCCACCTATCCCGGTTGGACAGCCGATAATGATGCACACGTACGCAACTGGTTTGCCAATATACTTTGGAAAGAAGCTGATGTGCCGAACCCGTTGCGCGGACTGAATCAGGGTGCTATACAAGTAAAGATTGCTATAGGTATAGCAGCGTACCTCGGTGACGCTGCCCTATGGCAACAGGCTGTTCAATCGTATCGTACCGATGCAGGTGGTGCTTTGCCGAACAGTTTAGGCAATGGTCAGGTCGGAGATTCCGGCCGCGATGAAGGCCACTGGTTTGGACAAGTAGAGGCACTTGCGTGGAGTGCTGAAGTTGCGTGGAAGCAAGGTATTGATGTGTTTGGTGATCTGAACAACCGTGTACTCGCTTTAAGTGAATTATATACTGCTTTTCATGTAAACAACAATGCGTATATAACCAACTTTATACCGTTTGGCGGAACATACTCTTACTATACCGGCTGGGGGTCTTCCGGTTCGGCACCGGCCCGGCAGTCGATGCTCTATAATATTATAGCGAATGCCTATACGTTGCGCAAAGGTGTAGCGGCACCGCATACTACCTATTACCGGAGTCTGATGGGAGAGAGTGGACATTCTTTTCTCTTCAGAAGAACGGTTGATAATTCTGCTGCTATAGCCCCGAGTCCCGTTCAGCATCCTGCAACTGTAAGCACCACATCGCTCACCAGTATAGATGTAGGTGAAACAGGGCTTGCCGGAAATGCTATATATAGTAACGGTGCGTGGACACTTCGCGGTGCCGGTGATGGTGTTCCCGTTCCCCCGCAGTCACAGCCCGATGCATTTAATTTTGCATTTCAGAAAATGAATGGTGATGGTGTAGTTGTTGCACGTGTTGATACTATATTAAGCCAGGGCAATGCACAAGCTGGTATTATGTTTCGTGAATCGCTGGAAGAAGATGCCCGCCACGTAGCACTCGTATTACAAGCGAATGGCGGACTATTTCTCACCTGGCGAAACGCAACAGCCTGGAGTAAAACAAATATATCCTGGAACAATCCTCCCGGTGGCTACCTCGTACATTTTCAACCGAAAGCTCCGTGGTGGCTTAAACTTGAACGGACCAACGATCGCGTTTCTGCATACCACTCCCAGGATGGAACCAACTGGACGTGTATTGGTATCGTTGTGAGTCCTTTGGCGGCATCTCCGTATGCCGGTTTATATACTACTTCGCAAAACACATCGTCTTTATCAACTGCAGTCTTTACCGATGTATCCATGACGAATAGTGCACCAGCCGGTTCACCGGTTATCAGTAGTGCCACTGCAGCAATTGGTACTATAGGTACAGCATTCAGCTACGCCATAACAGCATCCGCATCGCCAACAAGTTATAGTGCTTCCGGTTTACCCGCGGGATTGAGTATAAATACAAGCACGGGCGTTATATCCGGTACACCCACAGCACTGGGTAAATATCTCATAACCATCAGCGCGACCAACGCACAGGGTACCGGTTCAGCTGTGCTTGTTATGGATGTGTTTAATAATATAGCACCGGCAGCTCCTGAAAATGTTGCGCTTAACAACACAGCCATCAAACAGGTTACAGTAAGCTGGAATGCTTCAGACAATGCAACAAGCTATACTGTGAAACATGCTCTTAATGAAGGCGGAACCTATACTGTTATTGCATCCGCAGTAACATCAACAACGTTTACACACGCAGATGCCTTTCCCGGAAATAACTACTATATAGTAACAGCTCTTTCGGGTAC
>CAMLLI010000245.1 GCA_946480685.1 uncultured Flammeovirgaceae bacterium
AAAGCCGCGAGTACAATCATCGATGCACCGATCACCCAGATCACCTGCATAATAACAAAATCGTAATAGAAGTTGAACAGTACAGCAAAGCGTACAACCGTAAACTCAATGAACACCAGCCAGAGTCCGCGGGTTAACAGGAACAACGAAAGTTCTTTCGTACCCTTTCGCTGCAGACTGATGCGTGCCGCGGTGCCGGAGAGAAATACAAAAGTTGGTGCACAGAAATGCGTGATCCAGCGCGTGAAGAATAATATAGGACTCGTTTGTGTGAGATCGGTAGGTTGATAGACATTGGCATCGGCATGAAAAAAATCGCGCGTGTGATCGAGCGCCATAATAATCATAATGATACCTCGCACCAGGTCGATGGAAGATATTCTTGGCTTCTCAACCAGAATACCGTTTACAGTTGTAGCAGTAGTGGCAGTCATAGGGGTAATAAGGCTTATACGACACCACCAAGATACGGGTTCATATCCGCTCGTTCATGAACGGAACAAATAAGTTTACAATCTATAGTTACTGTAAATAAAAAAAGCTACCCGTTACAGGTAGCTTTCGGCTGACAGAATATGAACATGTAACCCCTTTACGCCACTTTCGCCAGCTCAACGTTCATATGAAGCTTCACATCCTCCCCTACTACCATACCACCTACTTCTGTTAAAGCGTTCCATGTCAGACCAAAATCTTTGCGGTTAACTTTACCATTCAGTTCAAAACCTGCTTTTGTATTTCCCCAAGGATCTTTCACTACACCACCAAAGTCAACATCCAGGGAAACTGTTTTCTTAACACCGCGAATCGTCAGGTCACCATTCAGTTTATAATCACCGCCATTCTTTACCAGTTTACCCGCAAAAGATATAGTTGGGTGTTGTGCTGCCGAGAAGAAGTCATCGCTCTTCAGGTGACCATCACGATCTGCCTGGTTTGTATCAATGCTATCAACTTCAATGTTAAGCGTAACAGCCGCGTTATTGAAGTCTTCGTTCTCGCTTGCTACTTCACCTGAGAATTTTTTGAACGACCCGGTTACAGTTGAAATCACCAGGTGTTTCACTTTAAATTGTACTTCGCTGTGCGTTGTATCAATAGTCCATTTTGTTGTTGCCATGTTATTTTCGGTTTGTATTATTTGTAATTGATGATACAAAGCTACAGCATACAACAGCCTCCGTGGGTTGAACTAGGTTAAGAAAGATGGGAAAGTATCTTGAACTAGATTAAGAAAGAGCTGCTGGCTGCCAGCTGTGAGTTGCTAGATGTGTGAGGTGTGAGGCTCGGGTGTGTTTGGCGATGGCGCAAAGTATATACCTACAGACAACCAATAACAGAAAACGATTAACTTATAACTTATAACGATTAACGGTTACTTACTCTCCATCAACCTCCTCCGGATCTTACTAAGGAACTCGGGGGTGATGCCGAGATACGATGCTATATACTTCAAGGGTACGTATTGTTCGAGGGATGGATATTTTTCGCGGAACGATATATAGCGCTCATCGGCAGCGGATGCGTGACCTTGTATAATGCGGTGTAAATGTGTTACGAGTGCATTCTGATATAGTATACGGAAGTATCGCTCCATCTGCGGATACTTGTTCAGTAATTCTTCCTGACTATTCTTTGGCAATAATAAAACTTCAGAGTCTGCAAGCGCGCGTGTGCTATAGATGGAAGGAACGCCTTTGGTGATGCTGTGCAGATCGCCTGTCCACCAGCCGGCAGTGGCAAACTGGGCAACGTGATCGAAGGCATCTTTATCGGTGAAGTATGTCATCAGGCAACCCGACTGCACATAAATAAAGTATCGTGTAATCTCACCACTACGTTCAACAAATTCTCCCTGTTTCACACGGAGTGGTACAAAAACAGATTCAATGTATTTCTCTTCCTCTTCGTTCAGGTTAACCGTTTTCTTGATGTTTGTAATAAAAGATGAGGTATTCATACTCCGTAAAAATACACCGATAACCGTAAATCGCGATTAAAATACAAAACATTCAATCGTTTTGTCCGTGTAAGGAAGTAAGCTTTTTGAAAGCGTAAAAATTTTCGTCACCGTGTATTTTTCGTACTAATTTCAGAAGGTCCTGAGGAGCATGAGAATTCTAAGAGTCGGGCAGGTTCAGCCATCTTTCACAGCACTTTTACTATTCGTTTTATGTATCGGTTCGCTGCACACGCACGCACAGCAACCGAAAATGGATAGTTTAAAAACACTTTTGCAAAACGCTCCGGCCGATACCACGCGTGTAAATTTACTGATCGATCTCGCCCGCGAATTATACCGTGCCGGTTCATTTCAACCTTCTCTGCAAAAAGCGAAAGAAGCACGACTGCTGGCTGAACAACTTGACTTTACCAAAGGGGTGGGTAGCGCATGGCTCGTCTCGGGGTATGCCTATATACGCAAGAGTGAGTACGACAGTGCTTTGCAGGAATTCACGCATGCGAAACAAATCTTTCATTCGATCGGCTACACCGTTGGTCTTGCGCGCACACATAATTTTATCGGACAGGCATACGAGTTACAATCTGATTACGATGAAGCACTCCGGAATTATACTATATCACTTGATCTTTTCAAGACTACATCTGAACGCGAAGGTCTCGCATCGGTACTCAACAGCATTGGTATAAATTATTACTACCGCGGCAGCTACGAGATTGCACTGGATTATTATTTTCAATCGCTCAAGATCAGCGAAGCTATTCACAGCGACCGTCTCATGGGTTCTACGCTTAACAACATTGGTGTAGTATACCAGCAACTCGAGCAACCGAACGAAGCGCTGCATTATTACAAGCGTTACCTCGAGCACATGCAACGCTCTAAAAACAAAGCTACCATTGCGTTTGCCAACACCAATGTAGGAGGTATACTCACGGTATTAAAACGCTATACCGAAGCACAGGAATATCTTGATAAAGCATTACTGGTCCAGCAAGAGATTAACGAACGCAGAGGCCTGGTTTTTACACTTTGTTTTTTAGGAGATATATACCGTGCGCAGAACAAAACTGCATTAGCCGAGAAGAACTATATACGTGCGCTGCAGATCGCCAATGAAATCCAGGACCAGGAGCTCACGATCAATCCTACCAGCGGCCTGAGTCAGCTATATATAGCACAGCATCGTTTTAACGAAGCCGAAAATTACCTGGCGCAATGGAAAGCTGTTACCGAGAAGCTCGGGACAAAAGGCTGGCTCGAAAAAAATTACCTCGTTCGCTCGCGACTGGACTCTGCACGCGGTAACTATAAAGATGCATACGTATCGTATAAACGCTATGCATTTTTAAAAGACAGTTTATTCGATCAGCGTAAAAGTCAACAGGTAGCAGTGGTGCGGGGACTTTACGAAGCCGAGAAAAAAGACAAAGAGATACAGCGCCTGAACGATGCTAAAAAACTGGATGAACTCCGACACACGAACGACCGGAAATTACTGGTCACCGCGATCGGTATATTTATACTGGTAGTAAGCGGCATGCTCTACTGGCTGCGACACAAAACGAAAACCAGTGCACTGCTCATGCTTCAGAAAGAAGAGATCTCCAAAGCGAATGAAGAGATGCAGGCATTGCTTGAAAAGATTGAACAACAAAACCAGATCCTCGCAGCTAAAAATGAAAGTCTCGAAGATCTGCACCTTGAAAAAGATGGTATGATCGGTGTAGTAGCACACGACCTGCGCAGTCCGTTAAGTAAAGTAGTCGGGCTTGCCAGCGTTATTGAACTTACCGGTCCGTTGAACGATGAGCAGAGAGATTTACTCAGCCGCATGCGTGGCGTATGCGATGATGGCAACGCATTGATACGCGACCTGATGGAGATTAACAAGATTGAAGATCCTAACCAGGAAGTACGTGTAGAAGAAATCGATGTGCGCAATTTCATTGAGGAAGCTATCAGCAACTATAGCGTTCCGTTAAAACAAAAGCAGCTCACGCTGCAATGCAGCTACCAGATTGAGCCGGGAGAATACCTTACCATGGATCCGGTTTGCCTGGTGCGTATACTCGACAACCTCCTCACAAACGCCATCAAGTTCTCTCCTATCGGTAAGAGTATATTTATCAATGTAACTTCCGATACAAAAACTTTTACGATTGCTATACAGGATCAAGGTCCGGGCTTTCATCCGAACGACCTTCCGCATCTGTTCAAAAAATTCAAAAAACTTTCTGCACGTCCTACAGCAGGAGAAGGTTCTACCGGTTTAGGACTTTCCATTGTAAAAGCACTGGTAACAAAATCGGGTGGCGAAATTTCAGTAGCGAGCGAATGGGGAAAAGGCGCTACCTTTACACTTCGGTTTCCCATGGTAATTACCAAGACCGTGGATGCTTAATTTTGTACATGGATTTACAGCGTTTCAGAAATAGCGCGCAGCAGCGGAGCAGTGAGAACAAAAAGTTTTTGCAGGGTATAAAGAAAAAAGATCCGCGCAAAGTAGACGATGTATTTCATACTACGCACGAAGAGGTTTTCGAAGAGATTGATTGTCTCACCTGTGCCAATTGTTGTAAAACTACAAGTCCTATTTTTTACCAGAACGATATTGAGCGTGTAGCAAAGTCACTCCGCATGAAGCCGGGTGATTTTGTTGAGAAGTATTTACGGATTGATGAAGACAAGGATTACGTATTGAAATCATCGCCTTGTCCGTTTCTGGATGCTGATAATTATTGCCTGGTATATGACGATCGACCCAAGGCTTGTCGCGAATATCCGCATACCGATCGGAAGAAAATGGTGCAGATCATGGAGCTCACCTATAAGAATACATTGGTTTGCCCCGCTGTACTGGAAATAGTTGAGCGCCTCAAGAAAATTTTCTGATAGTATATTTCGTTTTAGCATCTGATGTCTTTTAGATACTTTCGGTGCGCAAAACAAACAACATCATGAAGAGGATTTTCTTTTTACTGCTCAGCCTCGCAGTAGTTTCAGTTTCGTATAGCCAACTCAGGCTTCCGAGTTTATTTGACGACCACATGGTATTGCAACAGCAATCACCTACACCTATATGGGGATGGGCGCATCCTTCGCAGGAGATTATCATCAATGTCAGCTGGGATACAACGACCATCCGCACGAAAGCTGATAATACCACCTATTGGAGCACAACGCTATATACTCCTCCTGCCGGCGGACCCCATACTATAACCATCAAGAATGCGTGGGGAGAACAACGGGTTATAAAGGATGTGATGATTGGTGAAGTATGGCTTTGCTCCGGACAATCGAACATGGAGTGGGGCATGCAGATCTCCGGTGATGGCAAGCAAGTGCTTCCGGATGTAAATGATCCGAATATACGCCTCTTTCATGTAAATAAATCGGCGGCATCTTTTCCGCAGGTGCATGGCGAAGGACAATGGAAAGTATGCAACACCGAGGCTGTGCGCCACTTCAGCGCTGTTGCTTATTTCTTTGGCAAGAAACTGAATAAAGATCTGAATGTACCCATCGGTTTGATCAATGCGAGCTGGGGCGGTACACCGGCTGAGACATGGGTACCCGAAGGACGTATACTGGCGGATGCTGCGTTAAAAGCTTCGGCTGCCAAACAGATTGATGATCGTCCGTGGTGCCCGTCCAATCCGGGTGTGGTATATAATTCCATGATCCATCCCATCATTCCGTTTCGTATAGCCGGTACGTTATGGTACCAGGGGGAAAGCAATACTTCCGCTCCTGAAACGTATAAACACCTGATGGAAACATTGGTGGGTGAATGGCGCAGAGCATTCCTGAATGAATTCCCGTTTTACTATGTGCAGATTGCTCCCTATACTCAATACGGAGGCGACAGCGGAGTATTGATTCGCGAACAGCAAGTCGAGATGCTGCAGATACCCAAGTCGGGCATGGTGGTGATTTCAGACCTGGTAGACAATGTGAACGATATACATCCGCAGTATAAAAAGCCTGTAGGCGAACGTCTGGCTAACGTGGCACTGGCTGATACGTATGGCAAGAAAGGTATAGCATATCAGAGCCCTATATATAAATCGTACAAGGTTGAAAAAGGAAAAATCCGGATTACGTTTGATCACGCAACGGGCGGGCTGATGGCCAAGGGCAAGGAACTTACCGAGTTTCAGATTGCAGGGGCTGATAATAAATTCTATCCTGCGAAAGCCAAGATAGAAGGCAGTACGGTAGTTGTATCGGCTAAAGAAGTGAAAGTTCCGGTAGCAGTTCGCTTTGGATGGAGCAATGCTTCAATGCCCAACCTATTCAGCAAGGACGGACTTCCTGTACCCAGCTTCCGCACTGATAAATAACAGCTATATATACTATAGGAGCTGCCAAGAGAAAACTTGTTGGGGGCCTAAGCAACTAGGAAGCCAGTAACTATCAACCGCTACTCTAGGCCTATAAAGGCACAACAATTGATACTAAAAAATGAGAACGAATGAACCCGTCCAACCAGGATGAATTAGCTGTAATGAACAACTCGGAAATTATAAAATTTCAACTCGAAGAGTGTGCGAAACGACAAGTTCCTTTTTTAGAAAGTCCGTATTACCTAATGGTTGGATTGTCTAAGAACTTTAATGCTAAGCAACTGCCAATTAACGGACTAAGACATCCACCGGAAGGCGTAACTACAGGTTGGTATATTTGGTCAGGAGAAGAATTTTCTGATAAACCTGACTTTTTTGAGCCTGTCCACTGCATTCAT
>CAMLLI010000246.1 GCA_946480685.1 uncultured Flammeovirgaceae bacterium
GAATGCGCTCCAAAAAATTTTACCGGATTCTCTAAAGCCAATTGTGATTGGTGGATATGCAAGTGCCGGTATATGCCTGCTTAAACTTCGTGATATAGGGTTGAAATATTCACCCGGTTTTCTGAAAATTGACTCTGAGAATGCGGCCCATCGTTTTCTCGTACAATGGCGTGAAGGCGGTCGGACTCGTTGTGGAGTATATATTCCCAGGAGGGACACTGACTCAAGACTAAATGTATGGCTGGCTGGAAAAGTTTTTTCGTGGCCGCACTACGAAGCTCAATTCAACACGAAGGAGGACAACGGGCATTACTTTGTGAACGTGAGCAGCATTGATCACCGTACAAATTTACAGGTGAAGGCAACAGAAGGAAAGTCTTTTCCCTCTGATTCCATGTTCCGCTCGATTGATCATGCTTCCGAATGTTTTCAGGAATGTTCTATAGGATATTCTCCATCCACAAAACCCGGACGCTTCAAACAAATTCAGTTGAAGACTCAAAGCTGGTCGGTTAGACCACTCGACATTCAGGAGCTATCATCAAACTTCTTTGAAGACAAAACTATATTTCCTCCCGGCACCATCACCTTCGACAACGCACTGCTCATGCAAAATATACCCTACGAATGGCATAGTATATAAGTGTGAATGCTGCTCTCCATTTCTCACGTTACTTCTTACTACTGACTTCTTACTTCTTACTTAAAATGATCCCAACCTACGACATCGCCATCATCGGAAGCGGCATTGCCGGCATGGCTACTGCACTCAGATTACAGGCAAAAGGATTTTCAACGGTTATTCTCGAAGCACATGGGCAACCCGGAGGCTGTGCCGGATTCTTTAAGCGAAAAGGATTTTCATTTGATGTAGGTGCCACTACATTAGTGGATTTTGGTACGGATGGTGTTGGAGGAGAACTGTTCAGAAGTACAAATATACCTTTGCCGGAAGCAGATCTTCTTGACTATAAATTGTGGCTTCCCGATAGAGAGATTGTCATGCATCACGATAGGACACTATGGAATGCAGAACGTCTTGCAAAATTTGGCAATACACCTGATTACGTTGCTTTCTGGAAATTTCTTGATCATATAGCGCATGTTTTCTGGAATGCGAGTCGAAATGGCATCAAGCTTCCATTGCAAAGTATACATGACGTGCTCCGGTCCATACGTGCTGTTGGTGTGCAGAATATTTTAATGGCTCGGTACCTGCATTGGACATTGCTTGATGCACTGAAGAAATTTAACCTCCAGGATGATGTTGTCCTGCGAAGCGCATTGGGTATGCTTGTGGAAGACACCGTACGCAGCACAATTAATAAAGCTCCGCTGATCAATGCAGCATTGGGTATAACGATACGTGGAGCGGGCCTTCAACGTGCGCACGGCGGCATGAAGGGTTTGTGGGAACACTTTATCGTGCACTATAAGAAAATGGGAGGCAGACTTGTTGTCGGCAATAAGGTTAACGAAGTAACGAAGCGCAATACTATATTTTACCTGCGAGGAACCAAAGGTATATTTCAAGCCAGGAAAGTAGTGAGCGCTATTCCCGCAGAGGCTACCTATTGCATCGTTCCAAGTGGTATACAGAAACGATTGGATTCATTTGTGATGCGTGATCGTAAATCGTTGGGTGGTGCTATTGTTGTGTTCCTCGGTGTCCCGGAAGAAGAAGTTATCAGTGAGACAATGACACATCACCAACTGTTGCTACATTATGATGCGCCGTTTGGAGACGGAAACAATATGTTTATATCAGTGTCCTCTCCAGGTGATATTCGAAGTGCGCCTTCGGGATTCCGCGCGGTGATGCTATCAACACATTGCTCGATCAAAGCATGGGAGGGGCTGACGAACGAAGAGTATGAAACGAAGAAGACAGCCATCGGTAATCGTTTACTTGGTCTCGCAAGGAAAGTATATCCTGATCTTGGCAAGCGTGCAGTGGTGTATGAAGTTGGTACGCCGCGTACGTATCATAAATATACCGGGCGACCACAGGGTGCTGTCGGTGGCGTGCGACAGACATTTGAGAATTCAAACCTCAATGCGTTACCTCATAACATAGGCGCTGAGAATTTCTGGCTGGCTGGTGATAGCACATGGCCTGGTCTCGGTACGGTAGCATGCATTTTGGGAAGCAGAATTGTTGCGGACCAGGTTGCCGACAGTTTTTGAAGTGTTCATGCTCAGGTAATGAATTGTCTCAAACAAGACGATATCTCTTATCGGATTTGAAGGTAGCCATACCGTTGTATTGTTGTTGATAGATGTACTCTTAAATAATCGTACCTAATAACATTATTGTACTAATGGGCAAAATTATACTCATTGTGGATCAGTTCAACTGACTACAGTTGTGTGGAACTATACTTTTCACGCAGATCATTTTGTTACCGCGTAAACTATGCATATTTTAACGAGATATATCTTAGGATATATAGCATAAGTTTACTTATGAGCATTACTCTACCTACGCGCAGCCGATCACGATTGGCTCTCTGTGTCTTTATTTGTGAACAACAAAAGCTGTTGGGCAGGACGTTGTTGATCCTGACGACCATGTTGCTGTATTGTTCATGGCAAGCCAGTGCACAGTCGTGCAATTGTCCATCGGAGGACGATTGTAATCCTTGTGCTGGCGGAATTTCACGTCTTACATTAAAATACACAGGCAGTAGCCATGCCGTTGTTTTTATTCGTGATGGTTCAGACGCTGTGTTTTGGGAGACCATAAGACCTGGAGAAGTATTTACTGTCCAGGGAGAATCAAACGGAAAATTTTCAGACAATGAGATCGAGATCTTCGTCAACGGTGGTTACCACACAGCGATACGTGTAAATTGTTCGCTGGAGTTTGACCCGAGTACACAATACGGTGCATTCACGATCGTGAGTGCGCGGAGCCGGAATGGAGGTAATTTGTGTTGCACCTCCAACGTGGGTGATAGTGCAGCTCCCATTATAACCGGGTGTCCTAAGGATATCGAAGTCTCTGCGGGATCAACGTGTTCAGCGGTAGTAACATGGCCGGCACCGCAGGCAGCTGATTGCAACTTGAAAACCTTTACAAGTAACCGCTCCTCGGGCACACGATTTTCCGTAGGAACCACGCGCGTTACCTATATTGCTACAGATGCCAATAACAACAGTACCAGCTGCGGCTTTAATGTTGTCGTTCGTGACCGTGCAGCTCCGTTGGTATCAAAGTGTCCCGCTCAGATTGTTGTAAAAGCCGATAACAATTGTAAAGCGAAAGTAAATTGGATACCTCCAAACTTTACAGACAACTGCAGCGCAGTGACAGTAACAAGTTCACATAATCCGGGCAGCGAGTTTTCAATCGGAACAACTGAAGTTACCTATACTGCAAAAGACGCAGACGGTAATCAGACACAATGTAAGTTCAATGTTGTTGTGAAGGATGAGACAGCCCCGGTTGCAATGAGTAAGCCTGAAGATATACAGGTAACAACGCAGTCCGGTTGTAAGTCGTCAGCTTCCTGGATACCTCCGACTTTTACAGATTGTGGTGCTGTTACGCTGACATCTACACACAAGCCGGGAGATGAATTTACAACTGGATCCACTTCGGTAGTTTACACAGCCAAAGATGCAGACGGCAACATAAGTACCTATACATTCCGTGTAATCGTTAAGGATGTTGGATTACCCGTGATCACAGATTGCCCCGCTGACATGATCGTATCGACCGCTGATCCGATGGGACAGGTTGTAGAGTGGCAGGCACCGTCCATCACCGATAACTGTTCGCAGCCAAAGCTTGATGTTAATCATCTATCGGGAAAACAATTTCCGTTAGGCAGTACGCAGGTGATCTACAGTGCCAGAGATGATGCAGGCAACACTGCAACGTGTAGCTTTATCGTTGTGGTTCGGTTGAGCGATGCAGCATTAACTATTCCACAGATCATAACACCAGACGGCAATGGCGATAACGATGAATGGCACATTGAAAATATAGACAAGTTCGAAGGCAATAAGGTAGTGGTTGTTGATCGATGGGGTGGTGTGATCTTTAACGCGCAAAATTATAATAATAACCACGTGGTCTGGAAAGGTACGGATGCCAATGGCAGACTGGTGCCCACCGGTACTTACTTTTTCACCATATCGATTCGTTCAGGAGGTGCATGGGTGGAAAAGAAGGGATTCATCGAATTAATCCAATAGCAGTATATGTTGAAAAGAAAGATATATACTATATACTGCTTCCGATACAGCCTGCTGGTCTGTTTGGTATATATTTTCATAGCGGCACCAGCTCAGCAGAAAGAACAGTTTACGCAATATATGTTCAATGGTCTCGTCCTGAACCCTGCACTGGCAGGAAGTGACGAAGCACTGAGTATAACTTTCCTGAACAGGCGTCAGTGGTCGGGAATAGAAGGAGCACCGGTGACACAAACTTTATCGGCTCACACGCCTTTTGCAAACGGGCGTACAGGCGTAGGGTTGTATCTTGTAAATGACAAAATAGGTGTTCATAGAAACCAGAGTTTTCAGGGTAGTTATGCGTATCGCCTTCATGTTTCTGAAAAAGCATACCTCTCTATGGGGCTGCAAGCAGGATTAAATGCGCACCGATCAGACTATGCATCGCTTAGCAGTACTTCATCGCTGAACGATCCGAAAGTTGCTAATGGGACTATATCGAATACGGCTTTTAATGTAGGCGCAGGACTGTACTATAAAAGCGAACGTTTTGATGCCGGGCTTTCGGTACCGGAAATAGTTCCTGAAAACATTTCATTGAATGATACAGCCCGTGTAGCGTGGCAACGAACTCAGTATTTTCTGTTTGGAAGATATAGTATACCGCTAAACGAAATCTTCGATTTCGAGCCAAGTGTGCTGATAAAGTATATGCGTGGCGTACCCGTTTCTTACGATGTTAATGCCTGTGTACTGATAAAGAAAGCGCTTATGCTGGGCTTGTCATATCGCAAACAGGAGTCCATTGATTTTTTATTGAAGGCCCGCGTCACCCCACAACTTCAGTTAGGGTATGCGTATGATTACGGTACCGGCGAAGTTTCGCGGGCGGGCAACGGAGCACATGAACTTTTGATTAACTATATATTTAATTTTTCTACTGACAATGTGGCTTCGCCACGTTGATTTTTTTATTCCTTTATGGATATACCGGTTAAGAGCAAGTATGGTGTCCTGCTTTTTCTAACGATAATGTTGTCTCATCTGTCGTTGGCGCAGGAAACTGTATTCTCAATTTTTAAAACAAGTGCTGACAAGGCTGACGAATACTTCCGTGAGAAGAATTACAGAAAAGCGATTGATCTCTACAAAACAACTCTAAAAAAGAGAAGTGATGATGAAATATACCTACAGATTGCGCGGTGTTACTTCTATCTGAATCGTCCGGCAGAAGCAGTACAATGGTATGGACAGCTGACTGAAAAAGAACAGGCACTTTCGGTTGCTGATATGTATATATATGCGGAGTCTCTATCTGCCACGAAGCAATACGATCGGGCCGTTGAGTGGTATACCCGGTATCAGAAGAAGAACCCATCGGATCCTCTTATCATGCGGAAAATCTGGCAACTCCGGAATCGTGAATTTCTCTACGAAGACTCCATTCACTACACGGTAAGGCTGCTGAACATTAATACTCCATCCGGAGAGTTCGGTGCAGTTCCATATGAAGACGGCCTGATTTTTATCTCTAATCGACAACGCAAGGGATTTATCAAGAGCGCAGGTGCGAACGATCAATCATTCTACCGGGTATATTTCAGTGAATCGATATCAGATACAACACATCACCAACGCGTATACAATGGTAACCCTGCCTTGTTCTGCCGCGAGTTGAATGCCAGATTTCATGAAGGCTCGATCGCTATATATGATCGCGATAAAATGCTGTATACGTCTACGGGAACATCATCAATTAAAGACAAAACCAAACGTACGCTGCAATTGCAATTTTGCGAGCGGAAGAATGGTCTTTGGAGTATAACGCAGTCTTTTCCCTATAACAGCAACGAGTATTCTATTACGGATCCTGTAATGAGCAAGGATCAAAAGACGCTATACTTTTCCTCAGATATGAAAGGTGGAGCGGGAGGGAAGGACATCTACCGCTCTGATTTCGTAAATGGTCGTTGGTCAAAGCCTGTAAACCTTGGTGAGTCGATTAATACTGCAGGTGACGAATTATCTCCATTCATCGATTTTAACAATATACTATATTTTGCATCAAACGGTCACGCAGGTCTTGGCGGATTGGACATCTTTAAAGCAGCTATAACGGATATCAATACACCAGAGGTTACCAACCTCGGATATCCTATCAATACTCATGCAGATGATTTCGGTATATACCTGGATGATGATGGTACACAGGGTTATTTTACGTCCAACAGAGCAAATGGAAATGATGATATCTATGAATTGAAGATTGATATGCAGACATATCCATTGGTTGTAAAAGGGGTATTGAAGTATAAAGCAGAGAGCTGGAGGGATTCTTCAGAGCTCAGGATTTTCCCAAATGCACAATTGTCGCTGATAGACAACCACAGGAATATAGCGGTTGGGCAAACCACGACCGATGCTGACGGAGCATTTTTACTGACTGTTCCGTACTCCAGTCAATATAGAATTAAGGTAGTTGATCCGCGAAGCGGAGATGAAGTATCGGTCGGACTTGAGC
>CAMLLI010000247.1 GCA_946480685.1 uncultured Flammeovirgaceae bacterium
GCAGAACACCCGGTTACGCGCAACCTCGATGCTGTGGTTTTGAAATTTGCAAGCAGTATAGATACGGTAAAGGCACCGGGAGTAAAGAAGACTCCGCTGTTGCTCACATCAAACTACACGCGCACGCTTACTGCCCCAGTAAATGTGAGTGTAAATGAATTGCGACAAAATGTAAAGGCCGAAGATTTTTCGAAGAGCGCTATACCGGTTGGTTATCTGTTGGAAGGAAGTTTTTCATCGCTGTTCAAGAACAGATTTTTACCGGAAGGTATAGGGCAGTCTGCTGTGATCGAACAAAGTAAACATACCAAACTGGTTGTGATTGCCGATGGAGATATAATTCGTAACGAGGTAAATCCGCGTACGCGTCAGCCGCAGCCGTTGGGTTTCTATCCATTCACCAATTATACTTTTGCCAATCGCGAGTTGTTGATGAATATACTTGCGTATCTCACCGAAGACAACGGGTTGATACAGGCGCGCAGCAAACAGATCCGGATTCGTCCGCTCGATCGTGAAAAAGTAAAGCAGGAAAAAATAAAGTGGCAGGTGATCAACCTCGGTGTACCGCTTGTATTGCTGATTGTATTTGGCGTAGTGCGCGCGTACTGGAGAAAAAACAAATTTGCCCGGTTCTGATATGCAGGAGAAAAAAAATAAACGGTTATTGATTACACTGGTCGTGCTCCTAGCAGCGACTGCAGCTACCGTGTGGTATGGCAAGCGTGACAATACGTTTGAAGTAGACGAAACTCTTTTCAGAAAGGCCGATCTCCGCGAAGTGAACGAAGTAGTATTGCAATCACCAGCCGGAAAAGTAAATCTGAAATACCTCGGCTCTGCCTGGAAAGTAAACGAAGCCTATAATGCCGATCGTAATATGGTTGAAGTATTGTTTGCTACGTTAGGACAAGCAATACCCAAACGCCCCGTGGCACAGTCGCAGCAGGATTCAATCAGTAAAGTAATCGAACAGCACGGTGTGAAAGTGTCACTGATCTCGGGAGGTAAAACCGTAGAAGAGTTTTTTGCCGGAGGTAACGAAGCAAAAACGCAGGCATACTTTAAAGGAGTGGGGGCGGGTACCCCATACGTTATGTCTATTCCCGGCTACCGCGTTTATGTGTCCGGTATATTTGAATTGAACGAAAAAGGCTGGCGCGATAAATACGTCTTTGGTTTTAACTGGAGGAACTTCAAAAACCTGGAGGCTCGTTTTCCGAATCATGAGGCTGATAACTTCCTGGTGGAGATGGATGATAACTTTTTCGGAATAAAAGGTGTGCAAACCGATACAGCGAAGATGAACAATTTCCTGGATGCCGTGTCACTTCTTACCGTGGATGAGTACATCGATCCGTCACCCACGCTGGACAGTCTTTCTCAAAAAGATCCGCTGTTTATCCTGACGATCACCGATATCGCTGAAAAAAAATACGAGCTGAAAATATTTTCTTCGGGTTCGCGGCAATTTTTCGGGCAGCTTGGAAACGACTGGAGCGTGCTGCACGAAAACAAAATCAGGGCAATTCTCCATCCGAAGCGATATTTTTTAAAATGATTTCCTGAATTGCCGGATTTTTTTGCAATTTCCCGGTCGTTTTATAATTCGGTTTTCTTTATAACTTTACCGCCGCTTTAACAACCTCAAACACTTTTTCACGAATGAAGTTTATCGTTAACTCTGCTTACCTGCTGAAGCAACTTTCTAATATCAATGGTGTAATTACTACAAACCCGGTAGTTCCCATCCTGGAGAATTTCCTGTTTGAACTTGAGAAAGGAAGTTTGACGGTAACGGCTTCTGATCTTCAAACCTCGATGATCACTGAGATCCAGGTTGAATCAAAAGAAAAAGGAAGCATCGCGGTGCCTGCCCGTATTCTTCTCGACACGCTGAAGAACCTGCCGGAGCAGCCTGTTACTTTCTCCATCGATGACTCTACGTATAGTGTTGAGATCATTTCTGACAACGGTCGTTATAAGCTTTCCGGTGAGAATGCCACAGACTTCCCGAAGGTGCCTACGGTATCGAACGACTTCTCTGCAGAAATTTCTACCGAGGTTTTATCGCGCGCAGTTAACAATACCATTTTTGCTACCAGCAACGATGAACTTCGTCCTGCGATGACCGGTGTATATGTAAACTTAGGTGATAAGAATACAACATTTGTAGCAACAGACGGACACCGCCTGGTGCGCTACAGAAGAACCGATGTTAAATCAGACAACGGTAACGCGATCATCATCCCGCGCAAAGCTTTGAACCTTTTGAAGGCAACATTGCCTTCTGAAAATACAGATGTTAGCCTCAACTTTAACATGTCTAACGCCTTCTTCAAATTCGGTAACATCAAAATGATTTGCCGTTTGATCGATGAGCGTTTCCCTGACTACGACAACGTAATCCCTTCCGGAAATAACATCAAGATGACAATTGAGCGCAACGACCTGCTCGGAGCTCTTAAACGTATCTCTATCTACGCGAACAAAACAACACACCAGGTTCGCTTGAAAATTACCGGAAGCGAATTGCAGATCTCTGCGGAAGATCTTGACTTCTCAAACGAAGCAAACGAAAGACTAAGCTGCGAGCATGAAGGTGAAGACATCGAGATCGGCTTCAACGCGAAGTTCCTCATCGAAATGCTTACCAACCTGGATTCAGACAAGATCAGACTTACTATGTCTGCTCCGAACAAAGCAGGTGTAATTTTGCCAGTAGACAAGGATGAAAGCGAAGACATTCTGATGCTGGTGATGCCTGTGATGCTGAACCAGTACGTATAATCAGCGCGTTACTCCTTTTCTCTACCTATACCCCTGTTGTATGAAAGCAACACTGTTCGTAATTGTATTACTGGCTACGAGTGTGCCTGTATGGGCGCAGTTCAATCAGTCTGTTGCATCGGTTAATCACAGTGAGCGTGTAGTGAGTCCGTTGATTATGACACCGGCAGGGGAGGGTCAGTACAAAGTATATATGCCACCCGGACTGCGCATGCGTAATGCCGGTCGTACGCTTACCATTCTTGGCGGGGCGATGCTGGTGGGCGGTGCTATTGTATTCGGCAGCGCAGAAGAAACGTATTACAGCTACAATTCCAACAACGGTACTACCTACGAAGAAGGCGATCCGAAAGCAGCCATTGGTATATTGATGATGGCTGGTGGCTTAGGTATGACTATACCGGGTGTTATTCTCTGGACAAAAGGAGCCAAGAAATACAAACGCTATATGGAACAGCATGAAGGCGAACAAACCGTTTCATTCAACATGAACGGGAATGGAGTTTCCCTTCGCTATCAATTCTAGTGATTAGTACGATATAGCGCTATACCAGCGCTCCGCGTTTTCCCAACTCGATCACTTCCATATTTTTAATTTCTTTCTTTACAATCTCAAATCGTACAATGGTTTTGATGGCATGAAAGCCATGATTACCGGCTGCACCCGGATTGAGATATAGCATTCCATTAAAAGCTGCATCGCGCTTGACGCGAAGTATATGCGAGTGCCCGCAGATAAATATATCAGGCGCATTTTCCTTCAGCATTTTCTTTACACGCGGATTATAATTAGGAGGGGCACCTCCGATGTGCGTCATCCAGATGTTGAGACCTTCGCAGGAGAAATGCAGATCTTCCGGATACACCGCCTGTACAGTTTTATCGTCAATGTTACCGTATACAGCACGAAAAGGTTTGAACGCTGCCAGTTCATCTGCAACAATCTTGTCGCCTATATCTCCGGCATGCCATACTTCATCGCAGTCTTTAAAATAGTCGAATACTTTTTTATCCAGGTAACTATGCGTGTCCGAAAGAAGTCCGATTCTCATGGTTTCAAAAATGCTAACAAAATCACATACAACCATCATCTGTTGTATCAACTATATTCCCTACCGCATCAACACATCAACACCCCAACACATCAACACAAAAAAGAAGTATCTTGCATCAAACCTGATGTACCTGCATGCGACTACTTCTACTCCTCCTGTTAAGCGGAACAACGTTGTTTTCTGTTGCGCAAGACCATGGCTTTCCCTACGGTCAGACTACCTATCGTGAACTCGATATGAAAGTTTATGAAAAAGATACAGCCGCTGTAGCAGTTGTGTTGAATGAATTTGGTGAAGCCTATATCGACAACAGCAATGACAACAACCTGCTGTTTGCATATCACGCCAAGATAAAAATTCTGAAGAAAGGCGGATTGAGCCAGGCGGATTTTGAGATCCCCTTGCGTAAAGGCGAGTCACGTTCCGAGCGGGTGCGTTCCGTAAAAGCGTCAAGCTTCAACTACGAGAACGGTTCGATGAAAGAGACCAAGCTCGAGAATAAAAATCTGTTTACTGAAAATCTTAGCAAGTACTGGGACGTAAGCAAGTTTGCAGTTCCGAATGTTCGCGTGGGTAGTGTTATTGAAGTACACTATATTGTTGAATCACCTTTCATTTTCAATTTTCATAACTGGGAGTTTCAGTCCGATATACCGAAGGTTATGAGTGAGTATTGGGCATCGGTACCGGCAAACTATAAATTCAACATTTCATTGAAAGGTTATCTGCAGCTTACCAAGAATGAAAGCGAAGTAATACGTGACTGCTTTACTCCCGGAGGAGGCTATAATGCCGACTGTGCAAGATTTAAGTGGGGCATGAAAGATATACCTGCCTTTAAGGAAGAAGCCTATATGACGGCCCGCTCCAACTATATTTCCATGATAAACTTCGAGCTTGCCGAAGTACATTATTTTGACGGACGCAAAGATAAAATCACGCGCGAGTGGGCTGATGTTGAAGATGAACTTCGGAAAGACAATAGGTTTGGACTGCAGATCAAGCGAGGGAAAGATATAGTAGATGAGCACGTTGAGCAATTGATTGCCGGAGAAGCAGACCCGCTCGCGAAAGCGAAAAAGATTTATGAATTTATAAAGGGATGGTATCGCTGGAACGATGTGTATGGCATGTTTAGCGAGTTCGGAATAAAACGTGCATTCGATGCGAAGACTGGTAATGTTGGCGACATCAATCTTTCGCTGGTTGCTGCGCTCAAGTACGCAGGGCTTAGCACCGAGCCAGTAATTCTTTCGACACGTGAGAATGGTTGGGTAACTGAGCTGCACCCGGTGTTAAGTGATTTCAATTATGTAGTGGCTAAACTCAACGTGAATAACAAATCTTATCTGCTGGACGCGACCGATGATTTTCTGCCCTTCGGGATGCTGCCTGAAAAATGTTTGAATGGTAAAGGACGTGTGCTCGGAGAAAAAGAATCGTATTGGCATGATTTGAACCCGATAGAAAAATCAAGAAAGATCACACTGATCAATCTGAAGCTTGAACAGGATGGAGTCTTCAAAGGAACGTTGCAGTCTACTTATAATGGATACGCTGCGTTAGGCAAACGGAAGGAGATTCATACTGCCGGCAGCGATAAAGAATTTATCCGTGAACTCGGTAAGAAAATGAACAACCTCGAGATCCGCGATTTCAAAATTGAAAATGCAGAAGAGCTTGGAAGACCGCTTGTGTTGAAGCTTGATATAGAGATGGCGCAAGCTGAAAACATGAATGGTGCCGGCTTTTTGTTCAATCCTTTTATTACCGGAAGGTGGGAGCAGAACCCGTTTCGCGCTGACGAACGAATATATCCTGTCGATTTTGGTGTACCATTGGATGAAACTTTGATACTAAATTTTGAGTACCCGGAAAACTTTGCACCGATCGATCTTCCTCAAAAGGTTGGACTTGCTTTACCGAATGCCGGTGGACGCTACATGTTTGATCTTCAGCAGCAGGGGAGTAAGCTTTCAGTCAACAGTTCACTGCAGGTATCACGTACTCTTTTTACTTCATCCGAATATCATTATCTGAAAGAGTTATTTAATCGTGTGATCGCCGTACAGCAGACTGACTTTGTCTTTAAAAAGAAGTGATTCATATGATATGTTTACACACATTAGAGCATTCTAATGTGTGCTTGTGTTTCATTCTTTCACTGTTGAAACAGTGTTGTTTTTAAGAATGATTCTAAATTACATTTTATTATATGATTTATATACCAACTTCGCTTTCCGTGTATACCTTCGCGCGAAATGATGGGATTGCTGCTTAAAAAACCTCATTTGAGGTAAGTTTTTCATCATTATTTATTGCGCAACGAATCAAATAAATTTGAAAAAATGAGTTCCGATAGTAGATTTGTGCCGCTTGTTTTGAAAACGGACACTGAACCTAACATGATAAAACATTTCACTTCTTCCGCTTGCAAGTTCTTTACTCTCGTCCTCGTTTTCGCATTAATCAGTTTTACCAATTACGCTCAGGAAATTTCCAAAGACCCCGCTGCTATCAGCGCAGGTCAGGCGTTGTTTAATGCGAACTGTAAAGCTTGTCACAGAGTACATCAAAAATTAGTTGGTCCAGCATTGGCCGGTGTATATGATAGAACACCATCCATTGACTGGATCAAGTCTTTTGTAAAGAACTCTTCGGCTGTTATAGCCAGCGGTGAACCGTATGCAGTAAAACTGTATGAAGAGTATAACAAAACGCAGATGACTGCTTTCTCATCCTTCAAGGATGAAGAGATCATGAACATCCTCGCGTACGTTAAAGCTGAGACTGATAAAGGAGCAGAGCCAGCACCCGATCAGGGTGGTGGAGTTGGAGTTCCATCGCAGGCTGCA
>CAMLLI010000248.1 GCA_946480685.1 uncultured Flammeovirgaceae bacterium
CGAACAATTCACTTCCGGCAAGTTCTTTAGAAAGTGCTCCGCAATCTATCGCGATAAAAGGTTTATCGGCACGCTTGCTTCGCTTGTGTATCTCCTGTGCTATAGCTTCTTTACCACTACCGCTTTCGCCATAGATGATAACACTATAGTTTGTAGGACCTACCAGGTCTATCTGGTTAAGTATATTTTTGAAGTCCGGGCTGTTGCCGAATATATAGGTTTGATTTACTTCACCTTTTTTACCGTTTGATGCCTGCGTTCTGCTGCCGTTGTATTCTTCGGTGCTGGCAGGTGCTACCTGTGTTACAACAGGAGCCGGTTCTTTCAGTGCACGTTTTATAGTAACGAGTATTTCATCTGGCAATAATGGTTTTGTTACATAGTCTATCGCTCCGAGGCGCATTACCTCTACGGCGGTCTTTATATTACTATAGCCTGTAATGATGATTACAGGCACTGCCGGAAGTTTATCTTTTATATTCTTAAGAATGGTGGTACCATCCATATCCTCCAGCTTGAAGTCGCAGAGAATAAGATCCGGATTTGTTCCCTCCAATATTTCCAATGCCTTTTTACCGCTGTTTGCCTCAATTGCTTCGAAGCCGTGTTTAGACAAAAAGCGTTTTAGAACAAGGCACATGTCCTTATCATCATCAATGATTAATATTTTTTCAGCCATATATTTTTAAAAATAACTACACCTATAATTACTCAAAAAAATTACGCCCAGAAAGCCCGCATCTGAGCAACGGGTATCTGAAGATGCTCGCGGTATTTGGTAACGGTGCGTCTTGCAATGTTGAAGCCGCGTGTTGCGAGCAGCGATGCTAATTGCTGATCAGAGTATGGTGACTTCTTATCCTCGCACTTAATAACTTCCTCAATCTCTTTCTGGATAACTTTGTTGCTGATCACAGCACCGCTCTTGTTCTCGATACCTTCGCTAAATAAGCTCTTTAATAAAATCGTTCCAAAGGGTGTTTGAATGTACTTGTTACAGGTAATGCGTGACACCGTAGATATATCTACCCCGGCCATCTCGGCTATATTTTTCAGGATCATCGGCTTTAGTTGTGACTTATCTCCATCCTGAAAATAATCAAACTGATATTGGACAATAGCATTGATAACGTTGAGCATGGTTGTCTCACGCTGACGTATAGCGTTAACAAACCATTCTGCAGAACTGAGCTTGCTCTTCAGATACTGGAAGGTGCGTGTATCTTTACCTTTCTCTGCTTCTTTTACCATTGCCTTCATGCGATTGCTGATAACAAGATTGGCAGAGCGCTGATTGGTAAGACCTACTTCCATACCATCTTCACGATGGGTAATAAAGAAATCGGGAATAATTGTATCGGCTGATGTTCTTTCTTCAGTGCTTCCAATAGGGTTGAGATTCAGAGCGCCCATCATCTCCAGCACCATGCGTAATTCTTCTTCATCTATTTGTAAAGCATTCTCTATCTTTTCGAAGTTGCGTGCTTTCAAATCATCATAGTGTCTTTCTAAAATAGTGAGTGCGGCTTTAACATCCGGGCACTTTGTGTTCATGCGTTTCAGTTGCAGCATCATGCACTCGCGAATGTCGCGGGCACCTACGCCAGCGGGCTCAAAGCTTTGTATAACGTGTAGTAATTTTTCAGCGTCTTCTCCTTCAATCCACTTCATGGTTTTGAGAGAGAAATCTTCCGCGAGTGTTTCAAGAGGTGTTTCGAGAAATCCTTTTTCGTTCAGGTTTCCGATGATGAATTGTGCGAAGGCTTCATCTGTTTCGGAAAGTTTTATAGCGGAAAGCTGTTCTTCAAGATCTACTTTGAAATCGCGGCCCGCAACGATAGGCCTATCCGGCATTTCTTCCTGCTGATAATACTGTCTGTTTTCAGTTTTATAGTCGGGTATATCATCGTAGCCATATTCATCCCAATCCTGATACTCCTGAACTTCTTCTTTGCTGTTGGTAGTTTCTATCTCATCAGAATTATCCTTCTCCTCGATGATCGGATTTTCTTCCAATTCGTTTTTTATTCGTTGCTCAAGTTGTAAGCTTGTTAAGTGAAAGAGCTCAAGCATCTGAAGCTGCTGAGGATTTATTTTTAGCTGTTGCTTCTGCGTTAGATTCTGACGTAACATAGCCAATGGTTTTGGTTTAAATATTAAAACCTATATGCAACCCTAAAACCAAACTTTTTCGCCCGTAGAAATTTTTTTAAGATTCTGATTTTCAAGCAAATGTAATTTCTAAAAATAAAGCGGTCAAGAGTTGGTGAGGAGGATTGTGGAAAATGTTGCTCATTTTGTAGAAATTAATCTATTCTATGCGTAAGTCCGTTATAATAACCTACTTAGCTTTTTTCGTTTCCCTCGTAATCCTGCTTGGCATAGGGTTCAACTTTTATACCCGGTTACTGCGCTATAATTATTCCATCACCTGGATCGAACGTACCCACGAAGTGTTGCACGAGCTGAAGAACCTCGAAAACTATTTCAAGGAAATGGAAAGCAGCCAGCGCGGATTCCTGCTTACCAACGACAGCCTTTTTATAAAACCTTTTGAAGATCGACTCAACGCGGTGCGCGCATCCTTCAGCAACCTACTCCGGCTTACGAACGAAAACCCAGCGCAACAAAAGAAACTGAAAGACCTCGGTTATATAATTGCGCGAAGGATAGATATACTGGAAGAGAGCACAACACTTCATAAACTCGATCGGACCTTGTTTGAGAAACGGCTGCGGGCGGGACGTGAAGCGATGGAAGAATGTGAAGCTATTCTTAAAGATATAGAGAAGGAAGAGAAGCGTTTGCTGGTAACGCGCAGGAAGATAAAAGACTCGTATGGCTCGGCTTCGTCTAACTACTCCGTTGTAATATTTACGTTCTCGTTCGTTGTGTTCATCATTACCTTTCTGCTCATCATCCGGGAGCTGTCGAGGCGATTTCGTTATCAGCGGGAGCTTGAACTAAAGATCACCGAGCTTAATCAGGCCAATGCTGAACTGGAGCAAATTACATTTGCAGCGTCACACGATCTGCAGGAACCGCTGCGGAAGATTCTAACCTTTAGCGATATGTTGAAGATACGCTATGACGATGCACCTGCCGAGACAAAACGACTGGTAGAGCGTTTGCAATTCTCGGCAACGCGAATGCATGAGCTGGTAGAAGACCTGATGAATTTTACGCAACTGGTTGGGCTCAAGGAGGAATCGCAGCGCGTGTCGTTAAAGGAAGTTGTGGAGGAAGTACAGCACGAACTGAAAGATATATTTACTGCTAAAGATGTAAAGCTCTCGATTGATTTACGTTTGCCGGAGATAACGGGATATCGCTCGCAATTAAATCTGCTGTTCCATTCGCTGCTTGACAACGCTGTAAAATTTTCGAAGGAAAATGTACCGCCGGTAATATTTATACTAACGCAGCATGCTACGGCGGAGGAAATGAAAGAGAAATTCAAGATACGATACGACAGTCAGCGCTATATAAAAATTATAGTGCGCGATAATGGTATCGGGTTCGACAATGAATTTGCCGGGAGGATGTTTAATTTGTTTCAACGGCTGCACTCGCAGCAATCGGCATATACCGGTAAGGGAATAGGACTTACCATTGTGAAGCGGATCATGACAAACCACCTCGGGTTTGTATCCGCTCACGGGAAAGTAAATGAAGGTGCTGAATTTGTTTTATACTTTCCCGTGAGTGAATCTGCTTAATTTTTATTGGGCCGATCGCAATTCGCTGCCGGCTATATCTTCCCAGCGATAAAACTGAAATGTTTTATCATCGCTCATGGCCACAAATAATCCGTGCGGAAATCCAGGCAAAGCTATGCTGGTAACTTCGCTTCCATCGCTCTCAACAGTGGATGTCTTTACCGTTTTTATCAGCGGATGATTATGCTTGCCGTTTTTCCCTTCGCGCGGGAAAATATTAAACTGGTTAGCCTGCTGATCGGATACTACTATATACCCAGTTCCATCGGTAATTTTGTAGATGGATATACCCTCATGATTGTCAGTAAAGCCTGTAGTGCCGAAGAGTGCGAGTTCTGTATTGCTGCTATCGGGATGTGCGTAGTACTTGCGAATACCCACGCCTTCGTCAGAATAGTATATATATCCCAATTCATTATCAGCGGCTATTGATTCGATTTCATTTTTGCCGCTATAGTTTCCGAATTTGCGCACCAGTTTGCCAGTTACATTTCCGCTGCCATCATCCTGTAACAAGTATTGCCAGATATAGCTTCCATCGGTAGGCCCTGACTTTCTGCCGACAATAGCATATATCTTTCCATCGGCAGGGTTCGTGTACAGTGCAACACCCATCGGTGCGCGCAACGAATCATTTTCAAACACCGGTATACCGCCCTTGTCAATTGCCTTCATATCGGGCAAGCTGAAAACGCGAATGGAATTTGTATTGCGCTCAGTGCATACCGCTATATCTGTTTTTTTATGCTGCAGTACAAGGCCGTATGCTATGTCTACATTGTTCGGTCGCTTAATGTTCTTAACGGTTTTCGATTTGATCTCTTTTCCGTTCAGATCAAATACATATAGGGCACCGTCACCAGCATCACCACCTTTGTCGGTACCAACGATCAGGCTTTGTGAAGGATCATTCGGGTTGATCCAGAAAGCAGGATCATCGCTGTCGTAAGCCACGGTATCCGAGGCAAACACCGTTTTAACGGCTGCTATAGAATCTTTCACATGGTCTGTCGGTGTGGATGCTTCTTTCTGTTTGCAGGCTATAAATAAAAATGCGGGTGCTGTAAGTATCAGTAGTCGTTTCATTGTAAAAATATACTTAATTTATACTGATCGCGCCCGAAAGCACGATCAGTAATTATACTAGGTTTAATCTTTTTTAAAGTTGAAACCAACGCCATCGCCATTGCTGAATAGTTCATCGCCTTCTTTGAAGTGATCTTCGTCTACAACTTTCAGGAAATGGATTGTTATGGTTTCTTCATCTTCATTGATTTCATATTCGCTCTCGATGATAAAATCCAGCTCCTTTTCTTCGACACCGTCATCATTTACAATCACGTGACTGCCTTCCAATGTTAACTCGCCATCTTCCGCTTCGTACTCGGCTTCGATCTCGATCACTTTATTTTCAATTTCTGTTTCAGACTCGCCATCTTCACACGTAGTAACTTCTTCCTCTTCGGTCAACTCGATTTCGAATTTCATTTCTTCAAATTCAAAATCAGCTTTTACTTTTCCGGTGATGTCTGCGAAGTTTATGTTTTCGAGGTCAGCGTTCAACAGTGCAAATATACTTTTGAACGCTTCGAATTCTTCTTCGTTATTGAACTCAAGTTCCCATTCGCCCGCAGCATCGTTGTCCAGCACTTCATACTCAAATACATTGGGTGAACCCAGTATAACATGTTCTGACGATTTGAGATTCGACAATTCAAATTTGAAACTGCCTCGGGTTTCATCATCACCAGGCAGCGCGAGTATAACTTCAAATGATGTAGGGACAGATTTCAGATCTTCGTCACGCGAAAGCGTAAGGGTTCCGGAAAGACCATCGTTGTTTACAGTAAAAGGGATTTCACGTTCATATACACAGTCATCTTTTTCGACTTCGTATATAATCTTATCGATGGCTACACGATCAACCATGTCATCCTCAAGGTCGGTAATGGTATAGTCTATCGTGATGTTGCTTACAGGAAGTACAGCATCCGGTAAATAATCAGCAAACTTTACTTCAATGCTATAGTCTTCGGCATCAGCCAGGTCCGCGCCTTCTTCAGCATCCAGCAAAAGCTGAAAAGGAAAGTTATTATCGTTAGGTTTTTCTTCCAGCGAATTATCGGCACAGCTCATAAAGGCTGTTAATGTTACGGCTATAGCCACAGTATATAAATGCTTTTTCATGTGTTGTTCAGGTTAGATTATAGATCGAGTTTAAGACCGGCACGTGTCCACCACGAATAGAATTCACGTTGGATATAGTGGTTCTCGTGGCCCTGGTATACTTCGAATGGCTGGTTGGTGATGTTCAGAAATTCCGCAAAGAAACGCAGCTTCGGACTGATGGTGATTGTAGTAGTGGCGTCCATTTGAATGCGGTCTTTTACATACAGATCTTCGCTCGCATCGCCACCAATCTCGCTGATATACTCTCCGTTGAAGTTTGCGCTTACGCGGAAGTTGAAACGACCAAGGTCGTAACCCAGCGATAAGTTTCCTACATGCTTCGCCTGGCCAGGCAGTCTGATCTCTTCGTTATCATTGCTGTTGTTGCGCGATTGAATTTCAGCGTTCGATGACGTAAGCGTATAGTTTGCATATATACTCAGGCCTTTCAAAACACCCGGCAGAAACGTAAGGTTTTGTTGATATGCTACTTCAAAGCCTAACAGCGAAGCCGCTTCACCGTTACGTGCTTGTGTAATTTCAATTACCTGTCCATCGGAACCCGGATATTGACTGCTTTCAAATCTGCGGTTGAAAATGAAATCGGTAAGACGCTTGTAGAATACACCACCGGATACTATACCGACACTGCCAAAATATTTTTCAGCCAGGATATCGATGTTCGTAGCACCAACGGGTTTTAACTGCGAATTACCAATAGTGCCTTCGCGTTCGTTGATGTTTATTTCCTGGGCCGGTATAATATCGCTGAAGTTAGGACGGGCATAG
>CAMLLI010000249.1 GCA_946480685.1 uncultured Flammeovirgaceae bacterium
GTGTCCAAACTGCATGATGATATAGTCACCCGGCTTTACTTTTGCGAGCACGTTGTCCCAGAGTCCTTCCGTTTGGTACGTGCGACTGCTTCGTCCACCGCGGGCGTGATTTTCGATGCGTATCTTCGTTGTATCAAACTGCGTATAGAGAAAATCTCCCCATCCCCACAAGCCACCTTCACCTCTGCCACCTCCGTTCTTCACAGTAGAATCGCCCACCAGGTATATAACCGGCTTTTGGTTCTGAATCGTAAACGCGGTTGCTATACCCAGCAACACGAACAGCACTATATATTTCATTTTCTAATTTACTTGGGAAACATCAGGGCACTATCATTAATATCAGCCGGATGATTTTTCAGGAGACTATAGATTGATGCACCGGCAAGCAACACTGGTCCGTAGCCATGTGCTGCATATACATTTACAGGTCGGTAATAATAGAACGCAGGGTCGAACGCCATACCGGTGCCGACACACGTACCTTCCACCTGTCCCTGTGCATTTACTTTTGTAGCCACAGCATTCCATGCGAGCAGTGCCATCGGAGCATGTGCTTCACGATTGATCCAGCCTTTATTGATAGCATGTGCAATGCAATGCGCATATATAGCAGTGGCCGATGTCTCCAGGTAAGAATCATTTTTATCAATGAGCTGATGCCAGAAGCCATCGCCTGACTGATGCTGCGCCAACCCCTGAATATGATCTTTGAGAAGTCCCAATACCAATGGTCTTTCCGGATGATCTTCTGGAAGAACATCCAGTACCTCTACCATTGTCATCAATGCCCAACCGTTGGCGCGTGCCCAATGGAATTGCGGATGCACATCCATACTTTCCACCCAGCCGTGCATATATAGCTTCTTCTCTTTATTGAACATACGCTGCGAGAACTGACGAATCTGTTTAACAGCTTCATCATAATACTTGCGGTCACCGGTAAGTTTACCCATCTGTGCTATAGCCGGCACACTCATATATAGATCGTCCAGCCACAACGTATTGGGTAAGGGCCGGTTTCGTGCTAATGTACCATCGGTCAATCTATACTCTTTGGTAAGAATATAGTTGATATAGTGATCGATCAACGGACGAAGGCCTGCATTGACACCACTGCGAAGTCCTTTGATCATAGCAGCACACACGGCACCGGCATCATCCAGTGCATGAGGCTCAAGTACTTGTCTCAAAGGATTACGCTCCTCCGGAAAAGCTTTACCATACGCACGGAAATACGGAGCGGTCTCTGCGAGAAATTTAAACCGAGCCGATGTATACTCGCTATAGCGTTTGTCACCGGTAACTTCACCGGCCAGTAACATGGCGCCATAGGTTACGCCCCACTCATAACTCGTGAGACGAAAATCTCCGGCCTTGACAATAGCATCCCTGACGGGCTTCTTCAGATCCGTTATAACCGCACCTGTTTTTCGATCGACCACTTGAGTCGGAGTAACTTCTGCCAGGTATACCAGCACACGATCCATCACCTGCTTTACCTCCTGCGTAGTTGTTTTACCGTACGGAATTTTATAGTCCGGTTGCAGCGCATGCAGCGGAGTGTTGCTGTCGTTACCTTTTGTATTCTGTGCCTGCGCGATAACGCACATCAGGAGTATATATAGCAGGCTTCCGTATTTGGCGATACAGTTGATCATATATAAATCTTAACTGGTTACAAATTGTCTCTTGGTTCCGGGCTTGATGCTGGTAAGGTCTGCGATCTTTATCGGCAAACCCGTTTCACAACTCTTGCGCGCTGCTATACCTACGAGGATAGACAATGCTCCATCGCGCACGCTGGCTGACTGATGCAACGGATCTTCCGTCATGCCTCCGAAAATTTTGTCCTTCAACAAACGATCACCACCACCGTGTCCACTCGTACCGTGCGGCACTTGTATGAATTCACGTGTACCGAAATTATGCGTGATCATGATCTCATCGTAAGGTTTCTCCATCAGCGGGTTGCTCTCTTCAATCCATACATCAATTCTTCCTTTCGTACCGTTGAATGCAATGCGGTAGCCTTCGTATGGCGAGTACGTGGTAAGCGAGTAGCTCACCTGTACACCGTTCGCATATTTGATCGTAGCAGCCATCTTATCGTATATATTTATATCTTCTTTCCACACACAACCATCCCGCAGGTAGCCATCATGTTTTTCATTGTTCACATATAGCTCGGTATACATTTTATTCTTGGTAACATCCCAATAAAAATTGCACTTGTCTTTGTGCGGACACGGTCTGCAGTTAGTATGACGGAACGAATTGTTTTTACCATAAAACTCCAGTGAACCACTGGCATATACTTCTGCCGGATCGGATTCGATCCACCAGTTCAGCAGATCAAAATGATGCGTGGCTTTATGTACCCACAGTGTTCCACCTTTCTCTTTAAGGCGATGCCATCTTCTGAAGTAATCGGAACCGTGGCCTGTATCAAGATACCAGTGAAAGTCAACCGATGTGAGATCACCAATCGTACCGCTGCGAAGTAACTCGTATAGTTTGGCACGGTGCGGAGAGTAACGATAGTTAAATGTTACCGTAACTTTTTTACCGGTGCGTTTCTCCGCCTGTAGTATAGCTTCACATTTCTGCTCATCGGTAGTCATTGGTTTTTCAGTAATGATATCAGCTCCCATCTCCATACCCTTAATGATATACTCATGATGCGTGGCATCCACCGTGGTCACAATAAGTATATCGGGTTTTACGGTTTTCATCATCTTTTCGAAGTCAGTGAATGTAGGACAGGTGAATCCGGCAGCTGTTTTAAAAGTTTCCAGGCGACCGGGGTTCACATCGCATAAGCCAACATATTCTACATTTTCCGGGTACGACATCGCTACATCTTTCGACCACATGCCGAGCGCACGACTTCCGGTCCCCACGATAGCAATCTTCTTCTTTTTGGCCGGTACCCACTCCGTTGCAGCGGAAGCAAACGGACTCATCACCATGGCTCCGGCTACAGCGGTTCCTGCAGTGGCCATAAATTTTCTCCGGGTTAAAATGTTGTCGCTCATACTTCAGGTTTTTAAAGTGATTATTGTTTATTAGGATTTGAGTTTGAAAACAAAAGCAGATGAGGTCATATACTTCCCTCCCTGCGCTGCGGTGAAAAGATATACCGGTTTATCCTGCTTCATTAATAACTGCGGGCGCTCCAGTCTGCCGTAACGTTTCAGATGAGCCGGTGCCGGAGGTTCACTTGCATACGCTTTCAATTCTTTATAGGCGATGCGCGGCTCCGACCATTTCATACCATCTTCTGATTGCAGGTGTAAACCAGCTTCGTGATTGAAGAATCCCATGTCGCGCGCAATCATGTTAAACATATTGTGCTCACGCCATACAAAGGCATCTTCAAACTGGCGATTGTTACCCAGCGCAGAAAAATCCACTACAGGGTTTGATGCTGATTTTATATAGGGACCTTCGAGTGCATCGGAAGTGGCCAGTCCATATTTACGATTACCGCGTATAGGCTGACTCGCTGCCGCTATATATTCTTTTGTATTCCACGATTTATAGTATAGCCAGTATTGACCGTTAGGATGTTTGATGAACGCTGGATTGGTAGTGCAGTGATCGTCCCATGCACCTTCGGCACCAGGCTCCAGCAGCGGTTTATCCGGGCGTGTCCACGGGCCGTACAACGTAGTGGCTACTGCAAGGCCGATGCGTTTGGTATCCGTCTTGCCATTTGCATTATCCATATAGAAGAGACAATACTTACCATCTATATACTGGATGTGCGGGTTGTGGCAAGTCGTGCCATCCCAAAAACCGTTACCGCGTGGGGCGAGTATCGTGCTTACATATTCAAAAGGAGCTTCGGCATCTTCGGCAACGGCGTGCGCAATTTCACTGGCGTTGATCCATCCGCCCATGCCGCGTTGCGCGGCCCAGCGCGAAAAGAAAACGTGTACTTTTCCATCAGGCGCATAAATCGGACTATTGCACCAGATATACCATCCTTCCATTTCGAGTCTGCGGCCTACCGGCTTCAGTCTTTTGGCAAAAGGCGACAAATTCCGGTCGTCTTCAAAAAAATTTGAGAAACCTGCGAGCCCGGGGAGCAGCAATGTTCCTTTTAAAAAATTTCTTCTCGACACAGCAGAATCGCGCATGACAGTGAATTTAGCAAGAAATGAGCAATCGATTGCACATTTTCCTAAAACTAGGCCCCTTAAAAATGCACACTGTCCTGTACTATACCGTTTGAAATGTTGGGAAAAACGATTGTATTTTTTAAACTTTGGTAATACCAAACCAAATCGAATGAGCATGAGAGCACAGGAATTGGACCAAATCCATGAGATCCGGATCGACAGTGAATCGCGCATTCCGAAGTATCACCAGATTGTCAACTCGATCATCGAAGACATTGAAAAAGGATTACTCACCGTAGGGCAGCGTATACCTTCCATCAATGAGATCAGCGAAGAGTATTACCTCTCGCGCGACACGGTTGAAAAAGCTTACAACCTGTTGAAAGAAAAACAGATCATTGTCTCGGCAAAAGGCAAGGGGTATTATGTGGCGCGCACGATATTACCTTCCAAGATGAGTGTACTGTTCCTGATGAACAAGCTCAGCTCCTACAAACTCGGTATCTACAATTCGTTTGTCAACAGCCTCGGCACGAATGCGCAGGTAGATCTCAATGTATACCACTGCGATCCGAAGATATTCCTGAATGTACTCAACGAAAGTATAGGTCGGTATGACTATTATGTAGTGATGCCGCATTTTAAAGACGAACACCTCACCCACCAGAGTATAACCGGTGAAGTGATCGATGCGCTTCGTAAAATTCCGGAAGACAAACTGGTGTTGCTCGATAATTACTTACCAGAGCTGAAACGCGATGTCGCATCCGTATACCAGGACTTCAAAATGGATATCTACGACTCGTTGCGAGAAGGCATTGATCATTTGAGACATTACCGGAAGCTTATACTGGTATATCCCCGTAAAACCGTTTATCCGTTCCCAATCGAAATACAGCAGGGATTCCAGAAATTCTGTTCCGACTTTGATTTCGACTTTGAAGTACTGGAAGAAGTATATAATGATATGGAACTGCAGCCTAAAGATGCCTATATCATTATTGAAGAGAACGACCTGGTAAACCTGATCAAACAAGTACGCGATCGTAAATTTGTTTTGGGCAAAGATATAGGTGTTATATCCTATAATGATACACCGTTGAAAGATCTGCTGGGCATCACGGTAATCTCCACCGACTTCCAGGTAATGGGAGAAACTGCGGCCTACATGATCGTGAAGAAGAAAAAAGAGCTCGTGAAGAACGCCTTCCGTTTTATTAACCGGAATTCGATCTGATGCACAGCCGCGTGTCTTGTATATACGTATAACTATAAAATCCCTGTCGCGTGCTGTTCACGGGCAGGGATTTCTTATCCATAGTAGCAACGCACCATCCATGCTCCGGTTCATAGCCGAAGCATCATTATTTCCGGACGGTCAACGGAAGTGTCCAATACCGGAAAGTACCGGGTTTGTCTGGCAGCACACAACAGGACAGGCATACCGCTCATCAGGAATAGCTTTGACATACTCAGACTTTGTTCAAATCAATGAGTATATTTTATGGAAATCCTTGAAAAAACATTTCAACACGTTGACTATCGTTGGGATAAAGCAAAAGAAGCTGCGCTGAAGAACGATGAAGTAGGTTTGCTGATTTACCGCTCCAACCTGTTAGGCTCTGATCTCCGCATTACCAACTACGGCGGTGGCAATACCAGTTGCAAGACAATCGAGAAAGATCCGCTCACCAAAAATGAAACTGAAATTATGTGGGTAAAAGGTTCCGGTGGCGACATCGGTACTCTTACCAAAAGCGGTCTGGCCGCGCTTTATATGGAACGACTGCACGCGCTCAAGACTATATATAGGGGCTTGCAGTATGAAGATGAAATGGTAGAACTCTTCAATCATTGCATTTATGATCTTAACTCGAAGGCTCCTTCTATCGATACTCCGCTGCATGCGTTCCTTCCGTTCAAACACATCGATCATTTACATCCGGATGCCGCCATTGCTATAGCAGCTTCGAAGGATGGCGAGCGTATAACCCAGGAGTTGTTCAACGGACAAATTGCATGGGTACCCTGGCAACGCCCCGGTTTTGATCTGGCCTTGAAACTTGATAAAGCGCTTAAAGACAATCCGGGTATACGCGGCATTATGCTGGGCGGACACGGCTTATTTACCTGGGGCGATACTTCGTTCGAATGCTATATCAACAGTCTTGAAGTAATTGATAAAGCTTCTGAATTTCTGCAGGAAAATTACGGCAAGAAAAGGCCGGTATTCGGTGGCAATAAAGTTACTGCTTTACCGAAAGAGAAACGTCAGCAGCAGGCCGCTGCACTTGCACCGGTACTGCGCGGACTTGCCTCCAGCCATGCGCGCATGGTAGGACACTTCACGGATGATGAACGCGTGCTCGAGTTTATCAACAGTAAAGATCTCGACAGACTTGCTCCACTCGGCACGAGTTGTCCGGATCACTTCCTGCGCACAAAGATAAAGCCGCTTGTGTTGAATATACCAGCCGATGCTGATCTCACAGACAAGCAAGCGCTCAAGGTAAATCTCGAAAAAGAATTTGAA
>CAMLLI010000250.1 GCA_946480685.1 uncultured Flammeovirgaceae bacterium
AAATGATTCTCCTATACCTACTGTACGAATTACTTTATGATATATAGCAGGTGTGCTGAATGTCTTCTTCAACTTTGGAATTACCAGGTCCGTCATCATCCGTTTCATTTCGTGTGGCACACCTGGCATGGACACAAACACTTTACCGTGGCGTTCGAACCACATGCCCGGAGCAGTACCCAGTACGTTGGTAACTTTCTCGCAGCATACCGGCAGCGCAGCCTGCTGGCGATTGACCTCCGTTAATTCGCGACCCCGGCTGGTAAAGAACTCCGTTACTTCCGCGAGCGCTTCATCATGAATCTTTACTTCGCAGTTAAAATACTTTGCCAGGCAGGGTTTCGTTAGATCATCGTTCGTAGGCCCCAACCCACCTGTGATCAACACAATGTCTGCCCGCTTCTCTGCCTCTGCAAATGCAGCAAGGATCTCCCCTTCCTGGTCGCCAACCGTTGTCTTCCGAATTACTTTTATACCGGCATTGCTGAGCTCAACACTCATCCATTGCGAATTCGTATCAACAATTTGTCCATATAGTATCTCATCCCCGATGGTCAGCAGCTCGGCCAAAATAGTCTTCATAGATTACTTTAAAAATTTCAAAATCATCATCCAACGTTCTGCAAAGGAAACCAGTCTTACCTAATAAACAAACATCTCTATGAATCCGACACCGATTAAAATCAAAAACTGGCTGCAGGTAATTCTGATAGCGGCAATCGCGATGCTCCACTACTCCTGCGATGTATTGCAAGACGATGATCCGTCCAATGGCTCGCAGGTAGACATCAGTAATGACAAGGTATATGTATTGCCTAACGGTTCTGCCTATATCGATCTATACTCCAAAATAAAAACGTCTGGTACGGTAAAGCTGAACATCTCCGGTCAGCCGCGGCATGGCAACATCACTGAATTAAGCAGTGGCTTTCTGCAATACTCACCTGATAATGCTTTTAGAAGAGGACAAGATGCCATAGCTTTCTCTATATATTCAGCCAACAACGAATTCATCAAGTTCGACAGCGTAATCATTATTGTAGAAGATGATACTACCCAACTTCCCTGCGGTATATATCCGCGCAACGATTCTGTCTATAATGTTACCGGCCCGGTAACTATTAATGTATTACAGAACGATGTACTCTGCGATTCTTCCGATCTTATTGTAGAAGTATATAAGCCATCGACTAGCTTCCCTCCGTATGCAGGTATCGCCACCGTTGTAAGCGGCAACCGCATTCAATATACTCCGGGCAGCGGATTCACCGGCACGGACAAGATCATTTACAAAGTATATTCACCTACCGACACTGCCAAAATTGGATTCGGTGTAGTATATATCGAGAAAGAGCAAGCCTGCAACTGGCAGCTACGTGACGATCACTATACCGTGGACAGCGATTCACTAAGTTCCAACCTGCTGCGTCTGCTGGTTTTCAACAACGATACGCTCTGCATGGACACAGCGCAATATACTTTCTCAATCTCGAAAGCTCCGCGATACGGTACAGCATCACTCTACAAAACATACGCGATCGACTATATCGTGCCGGATACAACAGCAGCCATTACGGACAGTCTTTACTATAAAGTCTGTTACGGTTCACAGTGCAAGGAAGCAAGCGTGGGGATAACGATTCATTGATCTGAAACAAAACTAAAAAACGACCCAATACAGGTCTTCACTTTCGCGGTGAAGACCTCCCCTGTTTATGCAATATCAACACTTGCTGGAACGATGCAAAAAGAAGGATGCTTCCGCACAACGGATCCTGTACGATCTGTTCAAGGCCAGGCTCATGGGCCTGTGCAGACGATACGCAAAAAATCGCGAAGATGCACAGGACATGTTGCAGGAAACCTTCATCAAGATCTTTACAAAAATAAACCAGGTTGAGACCGCGAATAAGCTTGAATCGTGGATGAAATCTATAGCGGTGCACACAGCCATCGACCATTATCATAAATCAAAGAAGACGAGTCTGCAGCTCTATACATCTTCTGATTATGATATAGCAGGCATCGATACAGAAGGTATAGTAGGAAACTTGTCGGATGAATTCCTCATCTCTGTTATCAATGAACTGCCGGAAGGTTGCCGCATCATCTTTAACCTGTTTGAAGTGGAAGGATATAGTCATGCCGAAATTGCTACACTGCTGAATGTAACAGAAGGCACATCGCGGTCGCAGCTCCACCATGCCAAGTATTTGCTCAAGGAAAAATTAACACGTATCGGAATTAAGCGCTATGAAAAGCTTGCCTGAAAAAGATTTCTGGAACAACATCAAAACGCGGTTAATTAATTATACCGAAGATCCGGACGATGACTGGGATGATATCGCTGCTATTATTTCGCCCTCGCGTTACGACTCGCGCAAGTGGCTTGAGTTGACGCAGGATATAGTATCAGTAATTGTGTTAGTACTGTTGTTGCTGTTCACAGTGAATACAACGGATAGTATACCCGCCGGACAAGATATTGCAGGTATAGGTACGGAAATAGATCAAAACAAACCTTCCGGTCAAACGATCAGTGAAAGCGAGCCTATAACTGTTGATGATCATAAGGGAAAACATAACTCACGCAACAGCTTAACGAATCAGGAGAAGCAACCAGAAACACTTTCACACAAAGATGACGCCCCTGTTTATGATTTCAGCACCAACAAAACCGCAAATACATTGACAGGTTACATTCGTAATGGAAACTATAGCAACAACGCAAGCGCTCAATCGGGCCATCGTACTAACCGAACAATTAACCAACAGACAACTGACAAAACTATAGATATACAACATAGTGACGAACCCATTACGATTTCATCAGAGTCGGTTGAAAGTAGTGAATCCAACATCAACACTAACAACATAGAGCGTAATAAAACTATAACACTCAACAATTCTTCACAGATTGCGACTGGGGATTCTGTGGAAAATATAATCAAGACCGATAGCATCGCTCATAAAGAACCAGTTCGAAAGGAAGAACAGCCGACTAAAAAACGTAAGAAATTCCATCCGGCAATTTACTTTACAGTATCACCTTCGCTTGCCTATCAAAAAATGACACCGGCAAAGAATGATGCCATCAACATCACTGAGTTAAAGTCGGATGGTATATTTTCGTCCAACCGCTTAGGACTTGCCATCGATGGTGGCTTCCAGATACCGGTCACCAAAACCATCGAAGTATATGCAGGTCTGTCCTATTATCAGCAAAATCAAACTATAACATACAAATATAGCGCAGGTACTGTCGAAGAGATCGAAGGAAATCCGGAGGAAGACTATATCATTAAACCGGGCATCAGGCAGAGAGATTTTTCGTATGCCATGCGGAATGCGGGTGTCTCTGCCGGCTTCTTCTATCGCCTCAAAACGGATAAGCTCATGCACAAGATCGGAACTGGCCTGCAATATCAAAAAGGGTTTCTGCGTGCCAGCGAAGGCGATACATATACCAATCGATCATCCAGTTACCTCAACTACCAACTGCTATATAGATTGGAGCTCGCTGTAAATCCGCGAACGAATTTTTATATACAACCGAGCTTCACGCATGCTATACATGCGAGCGAATCTCTTAACGAACCCTTTACTCTAAAACCGTATCGGGCTGCCATTGGCATTGGCATGATCTATCGTTTCTGATCGGTGTAGTATATGGTTTGGAATAAACGCCACAATTCGCGGCCGGGGAATGCATTGTCTCATCAGAAAAAACATAGTCGCATTCTGTTGAAGGTAATACATTTCCTGGTGCAATTGGCCACGCAAAACACCTACAAGAAAGATGAATAGTGTAATTCGCTGGTAAAGGTTATTTTAGAGAACACCTTTATCAACGATTCGCATGAAATTCACAGCTCCCGAATGGCAAAAGGAAATATACCTCAGCGGTTTCGCCGGCATTCTTCCTCGTGTCAATATTGATCTTGCCAATCTTGAAGCCTCCGCCAGGCGACACATGAGTCGTAACGCCTATGCTTACATTGCCGGGGGTGCAGGTTGTGAAGACACCATGAAGAACAATCGCAGTGCATTTTCAAACTATAGCATTGTGCCGCGAATGTTGTGTAACGTTGGTGAACGCGACACATCTGTTGAACTGTTCGGAGAAAAATTACCATCACCTTTTTTACTTTCACCGGTCGGTGTATTGGAAATGGTTCATCGCGATGCAGATATAGCGGTTGCGCGTGCAGCGGCAAAACTTGGTATACCCTATATATTCTCCAACCAGGCGAGCAAGCCTATGGAAGCGTGTTCTGCAGTAATGCAAAACAGTCCGCGGTGGTTCCAATTATATTGGAGTAAGTCAAATGAACTGGTAACAAGTTTTGTGCAGCGCGCTGAACGTTGCGGCTGCAAGGCCATCGTTGTAACACTTGATACGACTTTACTCGGCTGGCGAACGCGTGATCTTGAACTCGCCTATCTCCCCTTTCTGGAAGGTAAAGGAATTGCACAGTATACATCTGATCCTGTCTTTCAAAAAATGTTAGATGAAGCGGATGAAGGAGCCGATGTAAAAAGAAAAATAACTTTCAAGAGTATAGCAGGGCTGGTAAAGATGGTGAATAATTATCCCGGCAATAGTTTTTTACACAAGCTTCGTTCCGGCCGACCGATAAAGGCAGTTAGAAAATTCACAGCAACTTATTCCAATCCATGCACAACGTGGAGTGATCTAAAGTTCTTGAGACAGCAAACAAAACTACCCATTCTGCTAAAAGGTATCCTGCATGCTGACGATGCACGCAGGGCAATTGACCATGGTATAGATGGCATTATCATTTCGAATCATGGCGGCCGTCAGGTTGATGGCGCTATTGCAACACTCGATGCATTACCAAAAATATGTGATGTTATTCGAGGAACTATACCGATATTACTTGACAGTGGCATTCGCGGAGGTGCTGATGTTTTTAAAGCACTCGCGCTTGGAGCGAAAGCGGTTTGCATAGGAAGACCTTACGTGTATGGATTGGCGATTGCAGGTGAGCAGGGAGTATATACCGTACTCCGCAATTTCATGGCCGAATTCGAATTAACGATGGCACTTTCGGGTTGTAAAAATATTCAGGAGATTACCACAGATCGTTTACAGCGAACATAAATCTTCTGGCGCCAAAACGCTTGTTAAAACTACAAGACGTTTACAACGGTCGTAGACTTTTATTTACCTTTCATGCGAATTAAACAGTTTATGAAACGATCGACAATTGCCATGCTGACAGCGCTTGTATTTACAGCCTGTACGACCGCTCAACTTAACCAGACGATGAGCGAAGTGAACAAAGCCCTTAACACCGAAAAACCATTAACCACTGCCGAGGTAGGCGAAGGATTGAAAGAAGCGTTGGTAAAAGGTATATCCAACGGATCAGACATGGCTTCGCAACTGGATGGCTACTTCAAAAATCCGAAGATCAAAATTCCGTTTCCACCGGATGTAAAAAAAGTGGAAGATAAATTACGACAGATTGGTTTGGGCAGTGAAGTAGATAAATTTATACTTACCTTGAATCGGGGCGCAGAAGATGCAGCCAAGGAAGCCAAACCTATATTTGTGAATGCGATCCGGCAAATGACTATTCAGGATGCGTGGAGTATTTTACGCGGATCAGACAATGCAGCAACCGAATATTTAAAGCGCACAACCTCTGCACAACTGCGCGAAAAATTTCAACCGGTAATTGCCAGCTCGCTCAGCAAAGTAAATGCAACCAAATATTATAGCGACTTGGTAACACAGTATAATCGTATTCCGTTTGTTGAAAAAGTAAATCCGGACCTGAATGATTACGCTACCACCAAAGCCATGGACGGATTATTTTTACTGATAGCTGATGAAGAAAAGAAGATACGCGAAGATCCTGTGGCACGTACAACTGAATTGTTAAAAAGAGTTTTTGGCAGCAAGCAATAAGTAAACTACTAAACAACCAGATATATGACCCTCTTTGAAAAACATAAGGCAACGATTGGCAATGCCGTAAAAGCATTACACGACAGAACTTTTTTTGCACACTACCCTGAACATCCTGCACCTGCTATATATGGCGAAACCGCTGACGCTGATGCGCAAGCTAAATTCAAGGCTACCCTTGGTAAAAAGTTTGAAGAGCTGAAACAGCCGGCAGCCGAAGCCTGGATTGGCGAAGAAGAATCGCCGTACCTGCAGGAAGCATTGAAGATACAGTATCCTTCCTATAGCCTGCAAACATTGGTTGACAATGCGAAGAAAGCATTTCATGTCTGGAGAAAAGTTTCTGTAGACGATCGTGCCGGTATATTGATTGAATCTCTGGAGCGCGTCAAGCAGCGTTTCTTCGAGATTGCGTATGCTACCATGCATACTACCGGACAAGGGTATATGATGGCATTCCAGGCATCCGGCCCTCATGCGGCAGATCGTGCACTCGAAGCTATAGCAGCAGGTTATGAAGAATTACAACGGTTCCCGTCCAAAACGGTTTGGGACAAGCCTATGGGTAAATTCAATATACAGTTAAACAAAGAGTGGCGTGCAGTACCGAAAGGTATATCGGTTGTTATAGGATGCTCAACCTTCCCCACATGGAATTCCGTCACTGGTATATATGGAAGTCTTATTACCGGTAACGCAGTTATCGTAAAGCCGCAT
>CAMLLI010000251.1 GCA_946480685.1 uncultured Flammeovirgaceae bacterium
ACGGATAAAGCTTTCGTGAAAGTAAATCCTGCGGCAAAGTCATCGCTGGATAATTTCGATGGTCCGAAAATGGATAATACGCTATTCGATATATCTACACTCTCTTCTGATAATGTACCGATGGCGATCAACGCTGTGGAAGGTATCACTTGCGGCTCTGCGGTTAAGATCAATTTGAAAGATTTTACTGTGGGCAGCTATAAATTGAATTTCCAGGGAGCCGGACTCGTACAAGAGTACGAAATGGTGCTTACGGATAAATATACCGGTAGCGTTACCAACGTTACTGCGTCTCCAGACTATACATTCGTTGTCGACAACAATGCAGCATCAAAAGCCGCAGATCGTTTTGAGCTGACCTTTAAAGAAAAAGCAATGTCACTCGGCCTTTCTGTAGACAGCAACGTTGCGTTATGCGCTACGGAATCAGGAAAGGTTAAACTATATAACCCGCAGGCAAATGTATCGTACTTCGCAACGTTGCGTGGTGAAACCATTAGTGACACCGTGGCAAGTGCTGCTTCTTTCATCGAGTTTAACATCCCTGCTGAGTCCCTTGTCGAAGGCGAGAATACAGTATATATCAATGCTATCGGTAACTGCGATAACGCGGCCCAACTGGAGCAATCTACACTGGTTCAGAAATATAGTGCAGCAACCATTACACAAGTAAATGGAAGAACGTTGAAGTCAAACTACAGCACCGGTAATCAGTGGTACCTCAATGGACAGTTGCTTGCGGACACATCGGCTGTGCTGCGTGTCAGCGAAGAAGGCGACTACCAGTTAAGTGTAACCACCGGAAGCTGTACACTGTCAGCAACCTATGCTTTAGGTTCAGAAACCTTTATGGATAAGATTGCAGGGTATCCAAACCCGGTTGAATCTGTATTCTCCATTGAACTTCCAATCGAACAATGCTCGGTATCAGAATTGCCGATCATGAATGATGTAGGTCGCCAGGTGGGCATTTTGAAACTGAAAGACTTCGGCACATATCGCACCGGCCAGTATGACTTCAGCGCTACACCGGCAGGTCTATACCTCATCCGCATTGAGTCGGGTACAGGCGTTCGCCACATGAAAGTTTTGAAGAAATAGGAATATATATAGCCTCTCTATATAAATATCTCCCGCAGGTTCTGAATCTGCGGGAGATTTTATTTTATACCTGCTCACTTGTGTCTTATGGAGAGTAGGTGATTATCGCCCCCTCGGATTTAGGTCAAAGCATTTACGATAAATGCATTAATTTTAGCCATGGTGCAAAGTAGTATAAAGCCAATACTGAAAGCAGCGATACCGTTTTATGGTTGCCTCCTGGTTATTGTATGGTTTCTGAGTCCGGAGTTTACAGCTTGCTCAAGAGACAGCGTATGGTGTACACTGTCGTATTGGACAATCGAATCGGCCGGGCGCTTTGGTACGGTGATTATAATAGTTATCGCGAGTATTGTGTTTGCACTTCGCGCATCAACGGTGAAAGAAGGAGTTGTTGGTGTAGCCAGAATATTTGTGACGTTATCGGTTATACTGTCGGTGTTTGCGATTATTAACGAACATGTTGTAAAACCGATCCTGCAGGTTCCACGACCCAGTCATCAGTATATAATAACGCAGTCAAAGTCGGAGGCAAAGCTTGATTCATTATATACTTTATCTGCAACCGACCGGAGAGCATTCTTTAAACAACTGATGGATGCGGATACCGTGTCGTACAAGAATTGGGATGAACGCGTCCTGGCTCATTGGCTGGAAGAAGCCGGCTACTCATTTCCCTCCGGACATTCATTCAACTCTTTTCTGCTGGCAGGTCTACTTGCATTTTGTATACACTACCTCGCAAACAAAAAGATCCGTTGGCTGTATGTTGTTCCTTTCGCATGGGCTGTTATGGTGGCAGTGTCACGAGTGGCCATTGGAGCGCACACCGCGTTGGATGTAAGCATAGGCAGTGCTATCGGACTCTCTATTTCGCAAGCGTTGCTTTCTATCCCGGTCATTCGAAGGTTCTTAATTCCTGATAAGTATATCCGCAATTAACGGCTCAAGCCGAATTACTTCGAAGCTGTCACGGCCTGTATATTCCAATTGTAAACACGCTAAATCAAATCTGTGGATTTTTTGCCACCGGATTTTAATACTCTCCATATATAGTAGGATAAAAGGTATAGCATTTTGTACGCTTTTGTAATTAAAATGTCCGCGAATGGGATTTTTATATCGCGCCATTTAAAAATTCAATGTTATACTCTGAAACCCACTATGTACATTATTTTATTAAGCGTTGTTTTCAGGTATAGAGTATATTATTCTGCGATCAGTAAGAATCGAGAAAGTATATCTGTAACTGTCAAAGACCGTGTAGCTATACCGTTATGCTGACGAGAAAAATATTTTTAGTGTTCCGTTAATTTTTTATTACGGAACAAATTTCTGTAAAAATCGTACGGGGATATTTTTATATAAATCCGAATCCAATTCAGAATACTTTCGTTTGACGTGCTTCTTTTTTGCAAAATCAAAGTACTCTAAAAAATATTGATGTTAAGAAAAATTAACGTTTGCGCTGCAACATAAACAAGGTTTCGTTCGTCTTAGGGTCATATATCTCAAACGAACTTAATTGTAAAACCATATGAAAAAAACATTGTCTATCCTTGCTGCTATCACAATCTTCAGCACTGCTTTATTCGCTAACAACATTGATAATCCGAATGCCGCTACCGGTATGGCTATCATGAAAAATGGTACTACTGTAAAACTGTTCTATAAAGGAACCAAGCAGACTGATGTAAAAGTATCTATATATAATGCAACCAATACATTGGTATATTCTGAAACCATCAAGAATGTAGATGGCTTTGTAAGACCTTATAACTTTACTAACCTGGAAGAAGGTGAGTACTCAATCGAATTACTTGGTGAGAACGGTCGCCAGGTAGAGCGCGTGATCTATAAATTAGGTAAAGTGCAAAAGCTGGCTAACGTAATGCATGTTACCGGTGAACCTAACAAATATATACTTACTGTTGCCAACAAAGGACAGGACGTACTTACCATCAAGATCTATGGCGATAAAGGTGTGTTGCTGTATAGCAAAACCGAAGAAGTAAACGGTGACTTCGCTCAGGTATATAACCTGGATAAATACAACGGTGGCCTTACGTTCGAAGTTTCGGATTCAAAAGGTGTAACCAAATCACTGAGCCTGTAATAAGAAATCAAAAGACCCGCTTAAAAAAAGTCCCTGAAAAAAGCTGCTATGAAAATGGCAGCTTTTTCGTTTTTTATCGGTTGATAAATATATACCTAGATACTCTCTTTTCTTAATAATACTTTTTTATCGAGTAGCCAAAGTTCGGTGTTATGAAAAGGAGCGCAAGTGTAGTTGTGATAGCTTGAATCACTTTTCAATAGCTCATCCAGCACATCCGGAGAGAGCCATGTAAAAATAAAATCTTCTCGTTGATAGCGTTCAGCGGTAAGAGAGTCTGCCGGAGGATTACGACAACCTTTTACAAGCCGGCTATAGGTAGCAGAATCAAAATATAGAATGGCCTGTAAGTAACTATCCGAAGGACCGGGAGTAGATAAGAAACCATCTCCAGAATTGTCGATATAGATGTAATGAAATTCAGCGGCAGTCGGTTTATAAGCACGGAGGTCGATCAGTTTGGCGAGCCTGGCCGTATCACGCGAATGCGTAGTATATATATTCCCTTGCTGGGTTGTGTCCGGAGGGAGTTCGGCTTGTTGCTGTTTGCGCTGGCAACAGAAAAATGTTGTTGCAATCAGCAGCATTAGTATGGTGCGGGAGAGGTGCAGCATGGTATATATAGCTTTAAATAAAAAGAGAGTCCCCGAAAGAACTCTCCTGAAATTATAATACAATGATCGATTTTAATTTAACGGCTGTTTAACATCTTCTTGCTTGTTGTCGCGTGTGTTCTTTTGTACTGCAATGGCAGCAAAAAGACTTAACAGGAACGACATGGCATAAAAACCTTTTTCACTTAACGAGAGTGTGGCATTCCATAAACCTACGGTTAGCAACACAATAGCCAGGATGGTAGAGAACCAGCTTAATCCGTAATAGATATTGGTAACGGGTATACCTTCGAGTTGATCGCGAACGGATTTTTGCAACGATATGGCTGAGAACAGCCCGTACATTAAAACGGTAAAGTAGTAACCCTTTTCATTCAACATCATTTCGGCATTCCATAGACCGATGTTGAAAGATAAGATCCCCGCAAATAGCGCTACCCAGGAAGCTGCGATAAATGCACTGGATGGTTTCTGATTCATTGATTTGTTGTTAGATTTTCCTATTCGTATGGCTTTTCGGTTTCGCCCCGTTTTTTTGCAAGTGGTTTCTGGCCTCCACTTAAATTATTTCAAGTATACGTAAATGTTGTAAAAAGTATGTGTCGTCACGCAGTTGCGGGTCTCGCAAAAAAGCTGCACTTAGTCTATTGATACCGCGCGATGGTATTTATAAATGCGGATACCGTTCTGAAACTGCCTAAGTTGCTAAAAATACAGCAACTCCTGCATAGTGGTGGTTCTGCTTTTACCTGTCTCTTGCCTGAGTAGAGATGAAGAAAAATAAATAGATTTGGTAAATATCTACAAGGGAGAGAAGGTGCAATTGCCTGATCAGGAAACAATCAAGGCTATCCGGCAGGGGGATAAAGATGTCTTCGAACAGGTGTTTCACGCCTGCTACGAAAATCTTTGTCAATACGCTTTTACCATACTCAGGGATATGGACGAAGCCGAAGATATTGTGCAGTCTATGTTTATGAAGGTGTGGGAGAGACGTGAGGAATTGAATATCCAGCAATCTATGCGATCATATTTATTCAGGGCTGTGTATCATCAGTGCATCAATCAACTGGAGCATCGCACTATAAAAATGAAGCATCGCGAATACGGTGTATATGAAGGGCAGCACAAAGTGCAGCAGCCCGAAGTATTTCCGGATGAGCTCTCTGAAGATATACGCACCGCTGTAAATGATTTGCCGCAGCAATGCCGTACCATTTTTATGATGAGCCGCTATGAAGAATTGCGCTATGCAGAGATTGCCAAAAAGCTGAATATATCGGTTAATACTATCGAGAACCAGATCAGTAAGGCATTACGAATATTACGACTTAAATTAAAAGATCATTTTATACTATAAATCAGAGCCAGCGTGAAACGTGAATATGATATCGAGATAAAGGACGAACTGATAGTTCGGTACCTGGCAGGCGAAGCAGGCCCTGAAGAAGCAATAGCTTTACAAGACTGGCTTACGCTCGCAGAAAACAGAGCGTATTTTGAAAATATACAGCGAACGTGGGAGCAGGCACATCCCTCAAAAACTCCGCGTGCTATAGATGCGCAACAGGCATGGAAGAAAGTAAAACTGCAGACTGAGCCTGCCGTAATGTGGAAGAACAAACGGTCTAAACGCAACACACTTACTCTACGTATAGCCGCCTCGTTGCTCATTACGATTCTGGCTACGTTGCTCGTCTATATCCGACTGAACAAGCCATCGGTGGAAATGGTCGCAGTAGCAACATCGGACTCATTGAAAAACGTTAAGCTGCCTGATAACTCCACGGCTATACTACATCACAACAGCAGACTGACATATCCTGCTATATTTAGCGATACGCAGCGCGAGATCAACCTCGAACAGGGTGAAGCATTTTTTACCGTAACGCCCAATAAAGAGAAGCCCTTTGTTATCCATACTTCCATGGCAGACATTCGTGTAGTGGGTACCGCGTTTAACGTGGCATTACAGGGCGATCATTTAGAGGTGAGCGTTAAGGAGGGGAAGGTGCTTGTATATACTTCACAAGACAGCAGTTACCTGACTGCCGGCTATACCGGCATTGTACCCGCGATGGGCACAATACGCGTAAAAGATTCTGTTCACACAAATAGCTGGGGTTATGCAACGCACCAACTCATATTTAAAGATACTCCACTGGAAGAGGTTATTGCCGATATTGAAAAAGCATATCCATATTCTATCACTTTAGGCAACGCGAATATTAATAATTGCCGCCTGACTGCTACCTTTGACAATGATTCTGCGGAAAATCTCTTAAATTTAATCGCGGAGACATTAAATCTGTCGGTAGTAAAAAATGGCACAGTGTTTACCCTGCAAGGAGAAGGCTGTCCGTAGGCTCATACCTGCGGTGATCTTTCTTTTTCTATGCCATATCGCACCGGCACAATATATCCGTACTTCATACGCCAATAAAATAACACTTACCAGTTCGGGCATTCAGTTTAAAGTGTTGATCGATAAGTTATCGGGCATCACCGGACTTCATTTTATTTATAGCTCCAATAAAATTGAGACTACGCGGCTGGTTTCAGTATCGGTAAAGGATAAGTCGCTGGAAGAAGCATTGGTTCTGCTGGGCCGCCAGCTTCACGTTGCATTCATCAAGCGCGATAACAAATATGTTATTATAAAAACAGCCGAGGTCGCTCCCGCTACGCATACAACCACACAGGCGTTAACAAGACGCCCGGAGTTTGACAAGATCTATAGTGCGCCAAAATATACTCCGCTCATTGCTTCTACGGAAGAAATATATACTGCCAGCGCAAATGCTCCGGAGCCAGTAGCCG
>CAMLLI010000252.1 GCA_946480685.1 uncultured Flammeovirgaceae bacterium
GGCTACACTGCACTGATGCAGGAGAACGAACAACTGGCGCGAGCCAAACGCAAGCGGCTAAAGGACGTGCTTGAAGTACAGATTGAAAAACACAACGGTAAGACTATACAATATTATGGTGATGGCTCCCTGAGCATCTTCAGCAGTGCCATTGACAGCGTTACCTGTGCTATTGATATTCAGCGCGAACTGAAGCAGGACTTGACGGTAGATTTGCGCATTGGCATTCATACCGGTGATGTTATTATTGAAGATGAAGCGATCTATGGTGATGGTGTTAATCTTGCTTCACGGATCGAATCGCTTGCTGCTCCCGGCAGTATATTGGTTTCCGAGAAGGTGTTTGATGAGATCAAAAACCAGACAGATATACAGTCGCGTGAGCTCGGTTATTTTGAAATGAAAAATGTAAAGCAGCCGGTACGGGTTTATGCGATTGCGAATAGCGGTATCGTTGTGCCAGACCGGGCTGAGCTTCAGGGAAAGACCAAGCAGCCTGTAAACCGATTGGCTGTGTTGCCTTTTGTGAATATGAGTGCTGATCCTGAAAATGAATACTTCAGCGATGGTATTACCGAAGAATTGTTAAATGCACTTACCAAGGTTGATGGCTTGCAGGTTACATCGCGTACTTCTGCATTCGCCTTTAAAGGCAAGAACGTTGACATCCGCGACATCGGTATTCAATTGAATGTTGATAAAGTATTGGAGGGCAGTGTGCGAAAGGCTGGTAACCGCGTTCGCATTACGGCACAGCTTATTAATGCTGCCGATGGCTATCATCTGTGGAGTGAGAATTATGATCGTAACCTGACAGATATATTTGAAGTACAGGATGAGATCAGCAATATCATTACGAATAAACTTCGGGAGAATCTCACATCATCGCCACAGGCTACACAATTGGTGAAGTCCCCTCCTGCCCGCAATACGGAAGCATATACCGCATATCTCAAAGGACTGCACTTCGCCAACAAGGTAACACCAAACGATACTCGTAAAGCGATCGAGTGCTTTCAGGAAGCTGTTGCACTTGAACCGGATTACGCCCTCGCCTATGCCAAGCTGGCCCTGGCGCATAGTGTACTTGGTGCAAGCGGGCAAATGCTGCCGCGTACCGCGTTTGAAAGAGCACACCACTATGCCGATAAAGCGCTGCAACTTGACAGCACCATTGCGGAAGGACATATCGCGAAGGGTGGTATATATTTGCTATATGATTGGAAATGGCAGCCTGCGTATGATGCCTTGCAGCGCGCGCTGCAACTGAATCCCGGAGCCACGGGAGCGTATGAGTTGTTGTCGCTATACTATATCCAGACTGCTCAAAAAGATAAAGCTGTCGAGGTGATGGAGAAGGCTGTGAAGCTTGACCCGCTATCCGCTACAGCAAACCAGTCGCTGGGCAAGATGTATATATTTGCCGAGCGCTATGATGACGCTATCAAACAAGCGAACAAGATACTGGAGATTGATCCGCAGATGCGCGCGAGTCTTGAACTGAAAGCCTGGGCCACCGGTATGAAAGGTGATTGGGAAGCCGCGTTGAAATTGTTTGAAGAGATTCATCGTCTCACCAATCATCCGCTCAAAGGACTGATGGGTGTTGGCTATGCTCATGCGCGACTCGGTCACCGGGAAAAAGCATTTGAATGTATACAAAAGATCGAACAGCAGCAGGTAGAGAATCCGGATGCTGTGCTCGATGCAGATCTTGTAGGTATATGGGTTGCGCTGGGTGATACCGATAAAGCTTTTTACCACATCTCCCAATGTGTTGAGAAGCGTATAGCGCCCCTGGGTTTATTCCTGGAGTATCCTGTGTTTAAAGGACTGCGTAACGATCCGAGGTTGCTGGCGTTGCGTGATCGGGTTAATGTGTAGGTGTGGGTGCTATATATTCTCTGATATATAGTAGTACAGTACATCGTGTTTTTAGCTTAGGTTGCTTAATACGTTGCATCACCTTGAATAACAATTGTGACATGGGGGTTTCTCGCGGCACATGCGCATTTTATAGCAAGCGCGGCTCGCTCGAAATGACGGTGCTTACAACGTCACTTCGAGCGTGCGCTTTGGGTTCATATCTCTATTCCTCATGCGAGAAGGCCCGTGTCGGAGCAACGCTGACGTGGTATATAGTGAAGTGTTCTTAAGCTTAGGTTGCTTAATACGTTGCATCACCTTGAATACTATTTTGACACGGGGGTTTCTCGCGGCACGTGTGCATTTTATAGCAAGCACGCTCGCTCGAAATGACGGTTAGCGCATGCCTACCCAGTGTGGGTATATTTTCTTTTGTTCGCTGGCTGCTTCGAGTTTGGAAACCTGCTCTGATGTCAAGTTCCATCCGGTGGCATCGAGGTTCTCAATCAGTTGCTTTTCGTTGCGCGCTCCGATCACTATGTTACTTACGGTAGGGCGTTGCAGTAACCAGTTGATGGCTACCTGTGGTATACTTTTACCGGTTTCAGCAGCCACTTCATCCAACGCGTGAATCACTTTGAATAAATATTCGTCTGATACCTCTGGTCCACCGGCAGCGCCTCCGGATTTAATGCGGCCTTCACCCAACGGTTGGCCTGGGCGGATTTTTCCGGTTAAGCGTCCCCAGCCTAAAGCGCTCCATACCATCAGTCCTATATTTTGATCTTTAGCCATGGGCATCAACTCCCATTCGTATTCGCGACCGATCAACGAATAGTATCCCTGGTACACTATATATTTTGCAAGACCATACTTCTCTGAAGTTGCCAGCGACTTCATTACCTGCCAGGCCGTAAAATTCGAACAACCTATATAGCGAATTTTTCCACTCGCGATGAGATGATCCAGAGCAGCCAGGGTTTCTTCTACCGGTGTAAGCGGATCGAACGCATGTATGAAGTATACATCTATATAGTCGGTTGCCAGGCGCTTGAGACTTGCTTCCACTTCCCGAATCAAATGATACCGTGATGCTCCACTGTCGTTTGTGTTACTGCCCATCATAAACCCTGCTTTGGTAGAGATAAGCGCTTCACTCCTTTTACCTTTTAGTGCCGCTCCTAAAATTTGTTCAGCTGCTCCGAATGAGTATACATTGGCGGTATCAAAGAAATTTACCCCGCGCTCCAGACATATATCAATAAGACGTGTTGCTTCCGCTACATCTGTTTCACCCCATTTCTTAAAGAAATCATTTGTACCACCGAAGGTACCTGTTCCTAAACTTAATACAGAAACGCGCAAGCCTGCGTTTCCTAATTGCCGGTATTCCATACTGTTTAATGTTTGATTTAACGAACACAAAATTGCCGGCAGCATGTGTTATAGTTCAGGAGAAAGTACGGAATGGCTGGGAGGAAATACGGGGAGCTGTGAGCTTTGAGGTGCGAGCTGCGAGATTGAAGGGCTACTGGCTGCAAGCTACTGGATGAGGATCGTTAGGCTGCGTGACTATATATGCCAGTCACCTTCTACTAGGTGAATACGTTAAACCACAAACATCTTACTAGTAGCTGGCAGCTAGAAGCCAGCAGCTTTTCTAAATTCTGCTGGTGTCTTTCCGGTTTGGCTTTTGTAGTAGCGGGCAAAGTATGAGGGGTCATCGTAGCCGAGGCGGTAGGCGATTTCGCTTATGCTTTTGTGTGAGTGTTTGAGACACATCGTGGCTTGTTTGATGAGCTGGTCTTTGATGAGTTGTCCAGCGGATTTACCGGTGAGTAACTTGATGGTATCATTCAAATGATTCTGAGATATACCAAGCTCGTCAGCATACTCGGCTATCTTTTTCAGTTTGATAGCGTTGCCTTTGTTGATGGTTTTGAAATCGCGCATGTACAAGGCGGTAAACGACTTCAGCAGGCGTATAGATGAACGGTTGCTTTCTGACGGCAGCGCGCCTGACTCATATTGTGCATAGGCTTTGTTCAGCAGGGCGTGCAAATATCCACGAAGTATATTATCCGAGAACTCGTTGCGCTGTTTATACTCGGTGTGCATCATTTCAAACAATGTGAGATAATGCTTGGTCTGTTCGTCTGTCAGATGAAGTACTGAATTTCCATCGAGCTGAAAGAACGGCAATTCGTGCAGGAAGTTTTTGTTATCGCGACCGAGGTTGAAGAAGTCATCGGAGAATGAGCAGTAGTAACCCCGTTGTTCATCGCCTTCTGCTTTCCAGGCACTGATCATATCCGGACTTACAAAACATAGCATGTTCTTACGGATATAGTGTTCCTGTAAACCAAACGTCTGCAGCCCCTCGCCCTCCGTTACGAGAAATACCATATAGAAATCGAGGCGATGCACATCAATCGCACTTTTGCTGTTGCATCGCTGATGAATATCAAAATACTCTGTGCTGTGTTTACGAATCAGGGGAACCTTATCGGGTGCGTCGTCAAAGTATACTTTACCAAATGCTTCGCTGCGGTGTATCGGGATATTCTGATTCTTGCTCATGGCGTTACCGTTGTACAGATAGTAAAATCAACCGTACAAGATATCAGAAGATTCCCGCAGAAAATAAATTTGCTGGTATTATTTAGCGACACTCACTTTCCAGATCACATTGCTTGTGTCATCGGTTATCAACAGCGATCCATCGGGAGTTACCCGAACGCATACCGGGCGTCCGTGCACTTTTTCTTTATCCAGGTTGGCTACGAAGCCTGTCAGGAAATCTTCGTCTTTGCCAGTAGGCTTACCGTTGTCGTCAAACGGAACAAAAACTACTTTATACCCCGAGAGGACAGATCGATTCCATGAACCATGCTGTGCTATAAATGCACCGCGATGATACTTTTCAGGAAATGCTTTCTTATCATAAAAGGCAAGTCCGAGTGAAGCCGTATGCGCTCCGACATCAACATCCGGTTTTATATACTTATCGAGTACACCGGGCTTCGGTTCTTTTACGCGTTCATCGGTACGACCATGGTATATCCAGGGCCATCCGTAGAAGCCGTCTTCTTTTACGCTGGTGAGGTAATCGGGCACCAAGTCATCTCCCAAACCATCACGTTCATTTACTACTGTCCAAAGTCTATTGTCTGACCAATCCATTCCTACCGGATTACGCAGTCCGCTTGCATATACTTTTAATCCCGACCCATCGGGGTTCATTTCAAGTATAGCGGCCCGCAGGTATTCACTCTTGATACCTTTCTCAGCAATGTTCGTTCCTGATCCGACCGCTATATATAGTTTCTTCCCGTCTTTACTGGCGATGATGTTGCGTGTCCAATGCTGGTTAATTTTACCGGCAGGCAGATCTATGATCTTCTGACCTTTATCGGTTATAGAAAGTTGTCCGGGTTTATAGGGATAACGCCACACCGCATCCGTGTTGGCAACATAAAACCAGTTGTCCAATACGAGCATGCCAAAAGGCTGATTCAGTTTGGTGAGAAATGTTTGGCGCGTGTCCGGTTTACCATCGCCATTGGTGTCGCGCAGCAGCGTAATGCGATCAGCACTCTTGCGCATATTTTTGGATTTGGATGCGCCAATGATCCAACCGCCAATTCGCATCAGTAAAGAATAATTGGAATTACTTTCGGCTACGAGTATATCTCCGTTCGGTGTAATATATAGCCAACGCGGATTTTCAAATCCATCCGCAAAACGCGTAACGATAAATCCCGGAGGAGCCTGGGGAGTCTGACCTTCCGCCCACCCGGTCACGTTACTAAAGTTCATGGAGGATTTAGTAGCATGCGGTGGGGGAAGATTATCAGACAGCTCTTTATTTTTTGGTTGTGTATCGTTTTGTGAAAAACTTTCAAATGAAAGAAGTGTCACTACGATAATGCATACGATCGCTTTCATTCTTCGATCTTACAGGTTATTACTTCTTAAAGAGCGTAGCTCCAAAGGCAATCACAATAACAAAACCTATAATGAAAACGAAGAACAATACCTTGGCTATAGATGCAGCACCTTCTGCAATTCCGCCAAATCCGAATATTGCCGCTATAATGGCAATGATAAAAAAGATTGCAGCCCAGCGTAACATAGTTTTAATCGTTTAAAGGTTGATAAAATTTATTTATACCTATACGTTTTAAAATGTTATGCCTGTTGCGTGGAAATGATATAAGATTGCCTGCGGCCCGATACAGGAGTTAGTGAGCAAATTGCTCCACATAAGTCATGATGTTCGCTTTTCGGTAAGGTACTTCCAATACCGCGTTGGTACATGCCGAATGTGCAGCTTGCGATTGTTCCTCGCCTGAATATTTATAGTCTGAAAATAACTCTTCCACAACGACTGATATACCATCTCTTCTTCATGGCAGGTAGACTCCGGCAGAAACTCGTGATGTGCTGCTACCTCCCACTCCATTCGAACCTCCTGCACACTGAATGTATCTTTATTATAGTGTATACCGTAGTTACGCCTGTTATCGTAAATGAGCCAGTGCTGATCGGCATAACGTTCCTGGAAATGTGTGATGATGAGTGGAAGTACGTTGAAATCAGGCTCAATGGAAGATATATACAGGTCGTCAGCCGTTCGCTGAAACCGTACGAATGCTTCCATACGATGTTTCTCGCGGTATACCTTATGCGCGATCTGTTCTATAGCCAGAACAGATTTGTTACTATAGTCTTTCTCTACAGCATGCTTACTATCAAACACGTGGCGGATAAATGAGACGAGT
>CAMLLI010000253.1 GCA_946480685.1 uncultured Flammeovirgaceae bacterium
ACTAGCTTTCCATTATCGTGCAGGGCTACAGAGCAAACTGTAGTGGATGTTTCCAGACTTAAAATAAGAGCCATTAATTGAGGAAAAGAATTTTCTTGTATGCAGCATCGTTGTTCAGAACTTTACGCGCTTCCAACACAGCTTTATCACGTGGCAGCGAAACTTCTGCCTGACCTTCGTTCTGCGTATAATGAAATGCAATCTGCTCTTCGAGTACTTGTATAATTTCTGTTTTGAAGCGAATCATATCAGTGGACTTGCTGGCATCGATTTTATTTTTCAATGCATTTAACTGCGTCTCCATCTCGCTATAATATTTTTCTTTTTTAGCAGTCTCTATCAATTGTTTCGTGTTTCGTTCCAGTGGCGTTGAATACGTAAATTTATTTTCTTTAATCAGATGCGTAAACTTCTCGTAATCTTTATCCGTAAGATGAAATGATTTAAAGTCGGGTGCCGTTGGGTTTTCAGCGCAGTAACGCGATGCAAATTCAAACACCAATCCGGAGCTTATCAACGCTGATGTAATTGTTCCAACCGGTTCATATTCAACATCTATATCCGGATCCAAGCCACCGCCATCATAAACTTTTCTCCCGCGTTTTGTTTTAAATTCTGACTTCAGCGAATCTGCAACGCGCTCTACCGTTCCATCATCTTTACGATGGGTATAATCGAGTGCCTGGATACACCGACCGCTGGGTATATAATATTTAGCGGTCGTTACTTTCAACTGTGAATTATATGCAAGCGGACGTGTTGTCTGCACCAATCCTTTTCCAAAAGTTTTTTTCCCGATCAGCACAGCACGATCATAATCCTGTAAAGAACCAGCAACAATCTCGGAAGCAGATGCACTTCCCTCGCTTACTAAAATAATCATCGGGATTTCTGTATCCACCGGACTATTCAAGGTAGTATAACTTTTATTCCACTCTTCAACTTTACCTTTTGTTGAGACAACTTCCTGTCCGCGAGGAATAAAGAGGTTAACAACGTTAACTGCTTCGTGCAATAAACCTCCCGGGTTCTCTCTTAAATCCAGAATAATTTTTTGAGCACCGTGTTGTTTCAATTCAATTAATGCACTTGAAACTTCATTAGAAGCTCCGGGTGTAAAATCATCAAGCCTGATATAGCCGATCGTTGGTTCAACCAAACCATAGTAGGCAAGATTATCGATGCTGATTTTTTCGCGTTTTATTTTCAACACCAAATCATCTTTTCGGCCGTAACGTCTTATTGTTACTTCGATATCTGTTTTGGGTTGTCCTTTTAATAAAGCGCTTACATCGGTGGTAGATTTACCCTGAACATTTTTACCATCGATAGCAACAATCTCATCACCGACTTTAATACCGGAGCGATAGGCAGGAAAATCTTTATACGGAAAAGTAACGACTGTTTTTTTATTGATGATGCCGATCAATGCACCAATGCCTCCATACTGACCGGTAGTAGAAATACGAAATGATTCAATTTCATCTTCCGGAATATAGTCCGTGTATGGATCGAGCGATTCGAGCATACCATCAATTCCTTTACGGATAAGTTTTTGAGGTTCGACCTCATCAACATAGTATGCATTGATTTCCTTGAACAGCGTAGCAAATATATCAAGGCTCTTCGCGATGTCGAAATATTTTTCAGCAGGTGTTCGGAAGGCGAACGCGAGTACTGCACCGAGTACAAGTATGAATGGCCATTTAATTCTTCTCCACATAATATAGCTTTCGGGTTCTGGCATCAGGTGTGATGTGACCGGGGGCGCGTGCGTGTTGCTAAGTAAATATAACGACTATTAACTTCAATCGCTACGGCATCAGGGAGTAATCGTATCGGTAGTTTGCGTTGTTGGTTTTGGTAGTTTTTTGAACGAAAGAAGCATTCTTCGTTTCATTTCATCAAAAAGCAGAATCTCTTTGTGGGTATAGATATAGCAGATCTGCAACGGAGGGGCTGCTGGCAGGAGTTCTTTTTGTAAACGGTAGGCTTCGCGTATTCTCCGTTTGATGAGATTACGATCAACTGCACGTTTGAAATTTTTCTTGGATACCGAGATGAGAACCTGGTGATGCTGTATTGCAGGATCGGGGCTTGGCAAAAACAAAACCTTGAAAGGGAACAAATAAAAAGAGGAACCCTTGTCGAAGAGTTCCTGTATATGTTTTTCCTTACTGAGTCGTTCTTCCTTACGGAACGTAAATTTCCCCATAGAGATCAAAAATATTCAATCTCTTCCAGGGAAGTTGAACTACCTGAAAGGGATTATTTATGCTTTAAGGTCTTCTCGTCAGAAACAGTAAGTTTCTTGCGTCCTTTTCTTCTGCGGGATGCTAATACTCTGCGTCCATTAGCAGAAGCCATTCTCTCACGGAAACCGTGCTTGTTCTTTCTCTTTCTGCGGGAAGGTTGATATGTACGTTTCATAGTAATCCGTTATTTATCCCTTACTTTTTAAGGGCTGCAAAGATGGACAGGATTTGCGGAATTTACAAACCCTCTCCGCAGGATTTATCAAGAGCTGATCATAAATCTGTTAAAATCTATGATTATGCAGCAATTTCAACACATTTATCCTTCCCTGTAAAATCTGCCCTATGCCACAAGATCCGACAAAATCTTTTTTGCCTGAGCCGGATCAAGTCGCGGTCCCCATTGCGTTACTACGCGTGATGACGCCAGTGACGCTAACTTACCAGCTTCAGCATAACTATGATTGTGTGTTATTGCATACAGGAACGCACCGGCAAACATATCGCCAGCACCATTGGTATCGATCGCCTGCACTTTATACGGTTCAATCTGTATAAATGTATCGCCATCAAAAATCAAAGCACCGTTCGCGCCCAGCGTGATGGCAAATCGTTTGGCAACCTGCTTCAGTTTTTCGCGCGCCTCAAGAATGCTTGAAGTGCCGGTGAAGATCATCGCTTCCTCATCATTACAAAAAAGAAGATCAACACTTGCTCCTACAATCTCCTGCATCTGTGAAGCGAAATACTTCACCATGCTCGGATCTGAAAAAGTAAGAGCGACCTCAACTTTATTTTTCTCTGCAATTCGTTTTGCCTCTTTTATAGCTTCAAGACCCTTTGGACTTGCTACCAGATAGCCTTCGAGGTATACATATGAGGAATCTTTAATAGCAGCTTCGTCCAGGTGCTGCGGCGAAAGGAATGAGCTTACTCCCAAAAATGTATTCATGGTACGATGTGCATCCGGCGATGTCATCACCAGGCAACGGCCTGAGTGTCCTTCCGGACAGCTCTCGTATTTTAAATTCGTATCGACACCATTTCGCTGAAGGTCTTCCAGGAAAAATTTACCAAGCGCATCGTGTGCGACCAGGCATGAGTAAAAAGATTTTCCTCCGAACTGGTTGACAGCAACGATCGTATTGCCGGCAGAACCTCCGCCCGACATTTTACTCTTTTGCATATCAATAACCTTCATGAGTTCGAGCTGGCGCTTTTCATCCACCAGTGTCATCACGCCCTTCTCGATGCCGTTCTTCTCAAAGAAGTCGTGTTCAACTTCGGTTACAATGTCTACAATCGCATTACCTATGCCGTAAACGTTATACTTTTTACTCATTTACTTTTCCAGATTTTCCCGCAAGGATACAGAATAAATAGAAGAATACAGAAAGTGACCGACAGGGACGCTGTCTTATTTTTTCTGAACGTTCATGTTCAGTGTCATTTTATACTTCCGGGCCCGATCAGGATAGTCGGTAATAAAACCGTCTACACCCATACCTTTTAAGGCAAGCATTTCTTTTTCGTCATTTACCGTCCAGGGAATAACGCGGATCTTGCGCTTGTGCAGGAGTGTTACTTTGTCTTTTGAAAGAAGCTTGTAATACGGACTATATATAGAAGGGTTGAACCCCAGATCTTTCAGATTCGCTTCGATGGATTTTATATTTTCAACGAGTGCAGCGAGTCGCACGTGCGGATATTTTTTCCGCCAGTATTTCAATACACGGAAATCGAAAGATTGTATCACCACCCGTTCCAGTGGTAAGTAATCGTTGATAACACTATAAACGAGATCAGAATACTCTTCAACAGTCGGGTGAAATTTCTTGTCGCCATCCGGTGAGCTCTTGATCTCAATATTATAGTCTACTTCATATAGTGTTGCACTTTTGATGTGATCTTCAGCTGCAACAATAACATCACGCAGCAAAGGTTTACTTAGCGCTATCTTTTGCTGCTCCGGAAATTTTTCGTTGCCGCGTGAGCCGCAATCATACTTGCTCACTTCGGCATACGTCATTTCATAAATATTATACTTCTTCTCTTCCCTTTCGGTGATGGGTCTCCCGGTGGTATCAAGACAAATACCTGCAGACATGAACGGTTCATGCGAGAGAATTACCTGTTTGTCTTTTGTGATCACAACATCCATTTCCAGTGTCATAACGCCAGAGTCCAGCGCAGTGATAAAAGCAGGAATGGTATTCTCCGGCCTCAAACCACGGGCACCACGGTGGCCCTGTACTTCAAACTTGGGCATATAGATTTGCGCGGAACATGTTACCGATATCAATGCAAACAGCAATACAATGTACTTAACCATGCCCGAAGATAGAACCACAACCTGCAACGTACAAGCATCGGTACATGAACAGCAGATTAACGTGTTATTATAAAGATGACTCACATCCTGCTATAAAAAAACATCCACACACAGCGCGAGAGTCAGGCTTAACCCCAATCTATAACCACTCCTGACTCCGCACTGCATGTGGATGTTTACCACGTCCACGTGATGCTATATATTTTCTAGTGTCCTACGTTGCTCATATCCACCTGGCTCTTCACCGGCTTCAACATCAACACGAACGGCACACAAATCAAAAAGAATATACCTATACCCAGAAACACATCCATATAGGTAAGTAACATTGCCTGTCTCATTACCATTACATCCATCAGTTTGTTGGCTTGCATCGAAGCCTGATCGATCGCTGAACCGTTGGCTAAAAAGTTGGCTTTCATCCCGGCGAGACGTTGCTGCACATCGAGGTCGTATGGCGATATATGATTGGCCAGATCACTGCGATGCTGTACGCTCTTGCGGGAGATATAGGTGCTGATCAACGCAATCCCGAAAGATCCACCCAACTGGCGAACCATACCGGTGAACGCTGCACCCTGTCCTATCTCTTTGCCTTTCAGTGACGACAGCGCTAATGTTGTTGTAGGCACGAATAAAAATCCAAGTCCTATACCGCGCAGCATCAACATCCAGAAGAAATCTCCTTCTCCGGTAAACGGTGTTATCACGGTATAGGCCCACAAACTGAAACCGAAGAAAGCCGAGAAGCCGATAGCAATAAGATACTTTTGCGATACACCTTTCTGAATAGCACGACCTACAATGGGCATCATCAAACCGGTGGCAATAGAACTCGGCACCAGCATTAACCCCGCCTGAAAGGCCGTCCATCCCAATGAGTTTTGTGTGAATAACGGAATAACAAATGTAGATCCGTACAAACCGAACCCGAGTATAAATGAAAGCACTGTGCCTATAGCAAGATTCTTATCCTTCAATACCCTGAGCTCCACGGCCGGATCTTTTGCTACCAGCTCGCGCCATATAAAGAGATATACTCCCAACACGGCCACTACCGAGAACACCACGATCCATGCGTCTTCAAACCAATCATGCTCCTGTCCTTTTTCCAGTACAAACTGAAGCGAACCTACGGCCAGTATCAGGAAGAGTATACCAAACCAATCAACATCGGCCAGTGATTTCTTCCCTCCGTAATTCGGACTCTTTACATACGAAAGTGTAAGGAGAGTAGCGATGACACCTATCGGAATGTTAATGTAAAATATATAGGGCCATGAAAAATGATCCACTATATATCCTCCCAAGGGAGGGCCCAGCGTAGGGCCGACAATTACACCCATACCATATAGTGCCTGTGCCATACCTCGCTTCTCAGGAGGATATACTTCAGTGATAATGGTTTGTGATGTTACCAGCAATGCTCCACCGCCAAGTCCTTGTATGAACCGGAAGAAAACAAGCTCCCATATATTTGTAGCATTGCCGCACAGAAAAGATGCTACGGTAAAGATCACGATGGACACGGCAAAGTAATTTCTTCTGCCAAACTGTTGCGATAGCCAGCTGGTAAGCGGCACAATAATAACGTTGGCTATAGCATAAGCTGTAATTACCCAGCTTACGTCATTTAATGTAGCCCCCAGGTTTCCCTTCATTTCATTGAGGGCTACGTTTACGATGGTTGTATCTATAATTTCAAGGAGGGCACACATTATCGCAGTAACGGTAATGATCACCCTGTTGAAACCATACTCAACCAATGATTCTTGCTGAACCATGTATATATACTCTTAATCTAAATGTACGTCAACAATCACGTTCATACCTGCGCGTAGCAGACTTGCTTTTTCAGGAGTATCGGTAAGTATAATTTTTACCGGCACACGCTGCACTACTTTTACAAAGTTACCCGATGCATTATCAGCCGGCAGTAAGGCAAACTTGGCACCCGTAGCAGGCGATATAGATTCTACTTTACCTTTGAACGACTCATGCGGGAAAGCATCTACTTCGATCTCTACTTCCTGGCCT
>CAMLLI010000254.1 GCA_946480685.1 uncultured Flammeovirgaceae bacterium
AGTTCCTTGATCTTACCTGTGCGCGGAGCGGTTTTAGGAACCTTGATGAAAGTAGCCTGAACAATGTTTTGCTTCAGAATGAAGTTGTCGATGTTGTCCTTGTAGTAACGTTCAACTTCTGCATTGGAGATAATGGTATCGAGATGTTGCTTGATGTAGTAGTTCTGATACTCGTGCGCGATGATGCTGTAGCGATAATCGAGGATCTTGCGCTCAACATCCGCTTCATTGATGTCAATCTTGCGTGATGCTTCGCGGATCAATAGCTGCTTGCGGATCCAGCTGTTTATATAAGCCTCCACGCGTACGGTACTATCGCGTTTGGTAGTGCCGGGGGCTATAATTCCATCGAGCTCGTCTTTATACAGATATGTGTTTTCTACACGGGCAATGGGCTGGCGATCGGCTTCACTATCCGAACTATCATTTTTCATTTTAATGAAGTCACAGCCTCCGAGCACGACTGCTGTTAACAGGCAAAACAGGAGTGACTCCCTTTTGCTCTGAAAAGGAAAAGCAGTAAATAATGATCGCTTAAAATGTATACTACTTCTGTTGAAGGGTTTGAAATATGTATTTTTTTCCTTTTTCATTCACTTTCACGGAGTATTTCTTCTTCAATTGCTGAACCCAGTTTTTCTCCAGATAGGTTTGATAATCGGAGATAACTGCAGGTCTCGCTTCCTCAAACGACATTGCACCGGGCGGCAGTATATTCCTGATCCATACAAGGTAATACATTCCGTTATTTTCCGTTGAATGCACGCCTGCTGCCCACGGAACCTTCTGAAGAATCGTTTTTTCTTCTTTTTTGTAGTAGCCTGTTTCTGTTTTCAGTTTGTTCTGCGCAACAAATTCATTGATCGCCTTATCATCTCCAGCCTGTAACAGCGGTTTTAATTTTGCCACAAACGCGTTGGATGCTGTAAAATAAAATGAAGCCCTGGCGCGCTCACCAGCCTGGTAGTTGTTGACGTGTGCAGTGTAATACTGATGTTGCCCTACGGAATCCGCGGAAGCTTTATTCCAAACTTCTTTCTCCATAATGTCGAACAGCAGAATACCTTCGTAGTATTCCTGCAACAGATAGTTATAATCCGGATGTTCGCGCATAATTTTCTCTTCCTGCAACGCTAGGATGTTTGCATCTACAAAATGGTTGTAGAGTTCCTCTAAATACTTTTCGGGAGTCTGTGTATTTGATCTCTGATTCTTTTGCGCGTAGTTCAAAAATTCCTGCACGGTATAATTCTTACCTGTAAGGGTGAAAAGAATTTCTTTCTGCCCATTTGGATATACCGGGGTTTTCCACTTGCCTTTTTTGATCGATGTATCGGCCAATGCCAGCACTTTTGATTTCACGGAAGGCATTTCGGTATACTCGAATTCTTTACGAAGTTTAGCACCAAGTACCTGCTTGGAAAGTTGTGTACGTTCGTCACGGTTAACACGACTCTTCAGTGAAGTGCTTAACTCTTCAAATGGCGCCAACGGAATTTTACGTTCGAGTCTGATAATGTGCCAGCCATATTGTGTCTGAAACGGATCGGATATTTCTCCTGGCTTGGAGAGCGAGAATGCAATACGTTCGAACTCGGGTATATTTGCCATGGCTCCTGTTCCAAACTGACGAAGTTTGCCGCCATTATCTTTCGACCCCGGGTCTTCTGAATATTGTTTACAGAGCTCTTCCCATTTTACTCCGCCCTGCAGTTGATCGTAGAGATCGAATATAGTATTCTTTGCTTTCTCGTTGTCCTTATCATCGCCTGTGCGGATCATGATGTGAGATACCTCCACTTCACCGCGAGCCGGTCTGCGGTCAGCAACGTAAATGATATGGTAGCCAAAGCGTGAACGCACCGGCATAGATATTTCACCAACCTTGGTGTTATAGGCAGCTGTCTCAAACGGATATACCATCTGCAGTGCTGTGAAGTAGCCGAGGTTGCCGTTGTTTGAACGGGCTGAAGGATCTTCTGAAAACTGAGATGCTGCCATTCCGAAGTCTTCTCCTGCCTTGATTTTATTTCTGATCTCGATGATCCGGTTATACGCTTTCAAAGTATCTTCCGGAGATGCATCGGGTTTTACATTGATGAGTATATGCGAAGCCTTTACTTCCTCCTTCATTCGATCGTAAGTAAGGCGCACCAGACTGTCGGTAAGTTTTGTATCTGGTAAATAGGGCTTGCGCAGTTCTTCTTTATACTGATTGAATTCACGGATGAACGCTTGTGTAGTATCAAGTCCGCGTGCCTTCGCTTCTTCTACTTTTAGCTTGAAGTTGATGAAGAGATCGAGGTACTCCTGTATTTTTTCACTCGTAAAATCTTCCGCTTTGTTCTGATGATTTTTCTTGTAGAGGTATATAAACTCATCCGTTGTTACGGCCTTTTTATTAACCGTAAACAGATTTTGCGCGGAGGTTGATTTTTGTTTTTTGCTTTGAGCAAAGCTGAAAGAGATCGTTGCGCTGCCAAGCAGCACCAGGATTGCCAATCGAATCATCATAGGTTTTACTGGTGTTGAAAAAAATTACTGATAGTGAACGGCTTTAATAAGACGACATACATTACGGCCACTTCGCTTCTGATATTCAATTTTATCCATGATTGATTTTACCAACCGGATACCCAGGCCGCCTTTACGTTTCTGGTGAACAATGTTATCTATAGCGGGCTCGTGAAATTGATTTATATCGAAAACAGTTCCATCGTCTACAATTTCAAAAACAACAGGATTATTTTTATCTACGAGTATATGCAGCTCAAACAAGTCATCCGGATTACAGTGGTGCGAATGTATCATCAGGTTCGAGCACATCTCGTCAATGGCCAGCACGATCTCGCTGATCTGCATATCAGCAACACCATGATTCTTCAATGACTCGCGAATGAAGTCGCGCACGCCCTTCAGATTTTCAATGCTGCATCCAACTTTATACGTGTAGTTCATGCTACCATTTGCTTTGCCTCTACCTTATCTTTTCCTATCTGGAGCAGCTCGTTTAACCCGAGGATATTAAACGTATTGGCTACCCGCTCGCTCATACCGAACAACACCATGCGTATGTCGCGGTCTTTAAACTCTTCGATATACGACATGAATACTCCCAATCCGGCAGACGAAATATATTCGAGCGCTCCGCAGTCCACAAGGATCTTCGTAAATCCTTCTCCCACACTTTTGGCAATGGCCAAGTCAAGCTCTATGGAAGAACTGGCGTCAATTTCACCAATCAGGGCAATGACGTCTGCTCCGTCTTCCTGCATTCTCTTGATGTGGATCATAGGGTTTTAACGTTTTTTTATTTTTTATGTTCACTCCTTCGCAGTTGCTTCTTTTTATCAAGGAAGAAAACCACGATTACGTTTTTTACCTGTGTTAACTCTTAATTCATCATAGCCACTACTACCTGAATTTTACAATCATGGTTGTGTAGTCGTCATTGATGTTTTCAGTTCCTGTAAACTCATATAGTTTCTTGATGAGGTGATCCTGGATCTCTTTCGGTCCCAGCGATCGCACTTCATCTACTACCTGCTCCAGGCGTTCGTATCCAAACTCTTCGCCCTTCGCATCTTTGGCTTCGGTAATACCATCCGTATATAGCACCATTACATCACCAGCCTTGTATTCAAATTCATTAGCCTGGATAAAGTTCTTGTAGCTTTTGTTACGAACCATACCCAGGGCAATACCTTTATCTTTAAAATATATAGCCTTCTCTTTGCCTGCACAGAAATATAGCACGGGGCAATGGCCGGCACGCGCATAGCGTATCTTCTTTGTCTGGCTATTGATAACAAAGTATATCGCTGATATAAAGGAGCCGCGTTCCAGGCAGTATACCAATGCCTGGTTAGAGCGCACCATGAATGTATCGGGTTCTACATCTTCCTGTGCAAGACTGTGGAAAATCCCTTTCATCTGCGACATGTGGAAAGCTGCGGTGGTTCCTTTTCCGGACACATCGGCAATGATGAGTGACACCAGGTGATCGTTGATGCGGATCGTATCGTAATAATCGCCTCCTACTTCATCGGCAGATTCCGAAAACGCTGCTACTTCGAAATCATCGTCTTTCTCCAGAACATCGGGGAGCAAACTTTTCTGAACCGTTTTGGCGATCTTCAGCTCCTCCTTATAACGCTCGTTCTGCAGCGCTTCCTCCATTAACCGGAAATTCTCGATAGAAATTCCCGCCTGGTTGGCAAAAGTGGAAACGATCTTGGTCATCTCCTTATTGAAGCCTTCGGGCAATTCTTTCAACAACGCCAGCGTTCCAATGTTTTCGCCTTTTACATAAATAGGGAAGGCGAGTATCGAACGGAAACGTGAGCCCTTTAAAGACGCAAGGTGCTTCGACAGATTCTTGGTCTTGTCACTGCTCTGCTCCAGCACACCTTTTACGTTGTGCGTTTTCAGGTGTGTGATGATGTCGTGAGCTTCTTTATCGGTGATCTTATAGGTAAAGAGTTTATAGTTCAACTGCCGGCTGTTCACCTCCAGCCATGCAGCATCCGCGAATACTGTACTGACGGATGTCTCCAGCAAAATATTGTATACACTCTCTTCGCTTTGCTCTGTCTGTATTGACTGACTGATCCGCTGAAAGTTTACAACCTCCTCCAGTTTCTGCTCAAACACCGATGTGGTAGGAAGGTTGAACAGAATAACGAGGAAGGAAAATGTACTATAGATGGTAACGAATACAATAAGCGAGAGAACGAAAATATGGTTGCGATAGTCAGTGAAATGTGGTACGGTATTGCCGATACTTTCTGCCAGTGCACTGTTGGTGTAGAAGAGATATAGCAGGTAAAAAATAGTAAGCAGCAATAGCAACAGACTAGTCCACTTCTGGCGAAAGTTCAGGTATGCTACCCACTTCATATTTCCGGAGAGCACAAGTCCCACCACAACAAACACACTTAGCAGTGTAGCATATAGCCACTCCACTACCGGGAAGTTGAACGTGTTATATAGCAGGGAGAGTAATAAACCTATCTCAAAGAATGCCCATAAGCGTATGAGCCATTTTGATTTCTGATAGAGTATAAGACGCTTCCATGCGGTGAATGCCATGAGCAGGAACCCGATCATCAACGCGAGGTTCACCAGGTATAGCAGGTCTTTAAAAACAACATTGGTTGTAAGTCGCGTACTGCCCATGAGAAATTCGAGCAGACGCAAACCCAATGAGATAACCGTAAAGACAAGACCTGTTGCAAACACACGCCACAGCAGGTCTACAAAGTTCAGTACATCGTCACGCTCAATCTTGAGCTTGAAATAATAGAAAACCGAAAGTATATACAGGTTTAGTATAACACCGGGCAACCAAACAGGAAGTTCTTGCCGGATGTTGCTGCTCGAAGCACTGAAAACAATAGAAATGTCTGTAAACAGCAAGGCCAGCCAGGTGATAACACCCACCAGAAAAAGCAATCGGGTAATGGCCTTGGTTCGCATTGCGGATAAAAAAAGCCAATCAAGCTATGATTGGCTCCGCAATTATATGAATAAATCGGTAAGATTTACTCAATAACAATCTTCTGCGTTAGTCTTCTTGTATTTCAGACTGCCTCGACAACAAATCTGAACCTACAAGAAGACCTTCACAGGTTATCTTTTTAAGATTATTTACGGCTGTAATTTGGTGCCTCGCGTGTGATGCTTACATCGTGCGGGTGGCTTTCCACAACACCGGCCGAGGTGATCTTCACGAACTTCGCCTGCTTCAGCTTTTCTATGTTCTTCGCCCCGCAATATCCCATGCCGGCCTTTAAACCACCAACCAGTTGATACAGCACTTCGGACACAAGTCCTTTGTATGGCACACGACCCGATATACCTTCGGGAACAAGCTTCTTGATATCATCTTCCACATCCTGGAAGTAACGATCTTTCGAGCCGTCTTCCATCGCTTCGAGTGAACCCATGCCACGATAGGATTTGAATTTTCTTCCTTCGTATATAATTACTTCTCCGGGAGCTTCTTCAGTACCGGCAAGCAGTGAACCAACCATCACGCTATCCGCACCGGCTGCTATAGCTTTTACAACATCACCGGAGAAGCGTATACCTCCATCGGCAATGATCTTTGTATCAGAACCTTTTGCTGCTTTGGCGGCTTCGTATACAGCGCTGAGCTGTGGTAAACCAACACCAGCCACTACACGCGTGGTACATATACTTCCAGGACCAACACCAACCTTCACGGCACTGGCGCCAATCTTGGCGAGTGCTTTTGCTGCTTCACCGGTGGCTATATTTCCTACGATGAGATCGAGCTCAGGATATTTTTTCTTTACACGTTTCGCAGCTTCCATTACACCTTTTGAGTGGCCGTGGGCAGTATCGATGCTGATTACATCTACGCCTGCAATTCTCAATGCTTCAATGCGATCCAGTATATCTGGCGTAACGCCAACGGCAGCCCCTGTACGCAATCTGCCAAACTGATCGTGGCAGGCGTTGGGTTTGTTTTTCTTCTTCTGAATGTCTTTGAAGGTGATGAGACCGGTAAGTTTACCTTTCTTATTTACGATCGGAAGCTTCTCGATCTTGTAACGCTTCAGTGTACCTTCTGCCTGATCGAGTGTGATACCTT
>CAMLLI010000255.1 GCA_946480685.1 uncultured Flammeovirgaceae bacterium
ATCTAATTGATTAAATTCAGGTATAAATTAATCCACGAATCTTAAATCTTCCAATCTTACAATTTTCGAATCTTCCAATCTTAAAATTCCACTATGCATTACCAGGAAATCAAACCACCACCATCCCTCGAACACCTGGTGAGATTTTTCTGGATACTGGAATATAACGGTGCTTCTGAATTTCCGGTTCAATATAAATTACTGGCAGAAGGTTTCCCCGGACTGGTGTTCTTCTTTAAAAATCAATACGGTGCCGTCAACGGACAGACTACTGAACATCGATCGTTTTCCATGACGGGCAATTTTAAAATGATGGGCGTATACCTATATCCGTATGCATTGCCGCTGTTGTACAAAATTCCGTCTCATGAATTCACACATCAGCATATACCGTTACATGAATTTTGTAAAGCAGAGTTCTCTGAATTGCAGGAGAGGATATTGGAGGCGCAAACCGATGCTGCGAGTATAGATATACTGTCAGATTATTTGTATCGCAAGAGTATACATGCTGGAGATGCAGGCAACAAGTTTCACCAATGTATACTGCATGTTATAGACCAGTTTGGTAACGTGGAGGTCGATAGGCTCGCGCAACAAGCAGGTATTTCCAATCGTCAGTTGGAACGAAAGTTCAGTGCTTCGGTTGGACTGTCTCCTAAAGTATATTCGCGATTAATGCGGTTTCATGCATCCCTGCGATTCATAAAATCCGGTACGATGAAAACATTAACGGATATAGCGTATGCGGCCGGGTATTTTGATCAGTCACATTTTATCCGGGAGTTTAAAGAATTTGCCGGCCTTTCTCCGGGCGAGTATTTTAGTCTGCCTGCTATCAATCGGGCTGATAATTTTATTCAGCTTTCGTAACGTGTCGTGTTTATACAATCGTGCGCTTTCACAATGTCATAGCTTCGTATAGTTAAAACTATAAAGCTTATGAAATCAACATTCAATCAAAATCCTGCACCGGCAGGTTATTCACGGGTTTGTCCATTTGTGAATGCAGAGAACATCGATGCTCTGTTAACATTTCTCAACGATGTGCTTGACGCAGAGACTACCGAAAAGCTAAAGTCTGCCGATGGAACCGTGCGCCACGCAGAGGTGCGCCTGGGAGATTCGGTTATAATGATTGGTAAAGCGCAGGATGGGATGCCCAAAGAAAGTATGAATTATGTTTTCGTTACTGATGCTGACGCAACCTTCCGTAAGGCATTGCAACATGGGGCAACATCAATCATGGATCCAGGCGATCGATTTTATGGATACCGGGAAGGTGGTTTTAAAGATCCCTCCGGAAATCAATGGTGGGTGGCGCAGGTTATTGAGAATATCTCGAAGGAAGAGATGGAGAAGCGAGCAGCTACACATGTCTTCAAGCCAGTGAAACAGGGGTAGTGAGCGCCTGATAAATCGGTAAAATGTTACCGGAATGCGGCTTGTGAACGAAAAAAATCCGAAATTGCCGCCCGATAAAGTTTTTGGGAGTTTCTCCAAAGGTCTAATTTTCAATGCTTTACTTTCGATTTTAAATTGTTTTAATTGATTTTGAAGCAATTTCAGAATCATGCTTGCATTTACCAGACAGGCAGTTTACCTTTGTGTCCCTTTTTGAAAGGGGTAGTGTTTTTAATTGAATCTCTAATAATAAAATGGATCATAATAGCTATAAAACACTGAATGCCAATAAGGCTACAGTTGAAAAAGGCTGGGTAATAGTGGACGCAAACGCACAGGTGCTGGGTCGTGTGGCTAGCCAGGTTGCCCACATTATTCGTGGAAAGCATAAGCCAAGCTATACTCCCAATGTGGATTGTGGCGATAACGTAATTGTTATCAACGCGGAAAAAGTAAGAATGACTGGCAAGAAGTGGACTGATCGTGTGATCTTCACACACTCAGGTTATCCAGGCGGTCAGCGCGAGCACACTCCTACTATGATCCGTTCAAAGCATCCTGAGCGCCTCATCGAGCACGCTGTACGCGGCATGCTTCCGAAGAACAGACTCGGACGCGAACTTTTCAGAAGCCTGCATGTTTATGCCGGTAACGAACACCCTCATACTGCTCAACAACCTAAAGAAATAAAGTTCTGATATCATGCAGATCATCAATACCATCGGTAGAAGAAAGACCTCCATTGCCAGAGTATATGTAAAACCTGGAAAAGGAGATATTAAAGTGAATGACCGTGATCTGAAGGAGTACTTCCTTTCTGAAATTCACCAGACTACAGTAAAACAACCTCTTTCTACCATCAAGGCAGAAGGTCAGTATGATGTTACTGTAAATGTTGAAGGTGGTGGCGTAAAAGGCCAGGCAGAAGCAGTTCGCCTCGGTATTGCCCGCGCACTGGTTGAGTTCAGTACTGAAAACAAACCTGCTCTGAAAAAAGAAGGTTTGTTAACCCGCGATTCAAGAATGGTAGAGCGTAAGAAGCCGGGTAGAAGAAAGGCAAGAAGAAGATTCCAGTTTAGCAAGCGTTAATCATAACAAGAGAATGGCTGAAAAATTAACATATCAGGATCTGTTGGATGCAGGTGCACACTTTGGTCACCTCACCCGCAAGTGGAACCCGAAGATGGCTGAGTACATCTTCATGGAAAATAACGGTATCCACCTTATCGACCTGAATAAAACATTAGCATGCTTAGACGAAGCTACTTACGCACTGAAGAACATTGTTCGTTCAGGTCGCAAGATCATGTTCGTAGCTACGAAGAAGCAAGCTAAAGATATCGTATCAGAAGAAGCAAAACGTCTTAACATGCCGTTCGTAACAGAGCGTTGGTTAGGTGGTATGCTTACAAACTTCGCTACGATCCGTAAATCTTTGAAGAAGTTGGCGCAGATCGAGAAGTTGATGAAAGACGAAGCTTTCACTAACCTCGCGAAACGCGAACGCCTCATGGTAACTCGTGAGAAAGCTAAACTTGAAAAATTGTTAGGCGGTATCGCTGATCTGAACAGACTCCCTGCAGCATTGTTTGTGATCGATGTAAAACGCGAGCACATTGCAGTAACAGAAGCTCAGAAACTGAACATTCCTGTTTTTGCGCTTGTAGATACTAACTCAGATCCTTCAGGTGTTGATTTCCCGATCCCTGCTAACGATGATGCATTCAAATCAATCTCTATCCTTACCAAACATATCGGTAAAGTGATTGAAGAAGGTTTGATGGAGCGTAAGAAAGATAAAGATGACGCTGCGCAGAAGAAGGAAGAAGACGAAAAGAGAAAAGTTGATTCTGCAGTAGAAGAAGGCAAATAATTATAAGCTGATGTGCCAAGGTGCAGCAATTGCACGCGGTAGTCATAATTAATGCAATGATAATGCACTAAACATCGGCCCAAAGCCGGTGTTTAGTTTTTTTAGGGAGTTCAAATCAGATAATCGTAAATCTAAAAATCGTAAATACTATGTCAGCTATTTCAGCACAAGATGTAAACAAGCTCCGCCAGATGACGGGTGCAGGTATGATGGATTGTAAAAAAGCCCTTGCCGAAGCCGAAGGAGATTTTGATAAAGCTATCGAGATATTAAGAAAAAAAGGACAGAAAGTTTCTGCGTCACGTTCTGACAGAGAAGCGAAAGAAGGTTCTGTATTTATCAAAGTTAGCGATGACAAGAAGGAAGCTGTATTGATCGCGCTGAATTGTGAAACTGATTTCGTAGGGAAGAACGAGGAATTCCAGGCGCTTGGTAAACTGATCGTAGACACAGCCTTTGCAAACAAACCTGCTACAAAGGAAGCGTTGCTTGCGTTGACAGCTGGTGGCTTTACACTGAATGATAAAATTGTTGAACTGGTAGGTAAGATCGGTGAGAAGATCGAGGTGAGCGAATATGTTCACATGAAGGGTGAGGCTATCGTGTCTTATATCCACGCTGGTTCTAAACTCGGTGTACTCGTGTCACTGAAAGGTGTTAACGGTGTAGATGTTACGGAAGCTGGTAAAGATGTAGGTATGCAGATCGCTGCCATGAACCCTGTAGCGGTTGATGAAAAATCAGTAGATCAGTCTATCATCGATAAAGAACTTGAAATTGCTAAAGCTCAGATTTTGGCAGAAGGCAAACCTGAAAACATGGTTGATAAAATCGCTCAGGGTAAACTTCAGAAATTCTTCAAGGAAACTACATTGTTGCACCAGATCTTCGTAAAAGATAACTCGAAGACTGTAGCACAATACCTTGATAGCGTTACAAAAGGTTTGACAGTGGTTGAATTCAAGCGTGTAACCATAGCTTAAGATATATACCAACTTTTTTTAGAGAGAGCCGTTCGGATATACCGGATGGCTCTTTTTATTTTATGTCCATGCTGAAGAGTATATATTCGGTCGCTTTGCTATTAAGTTGTTTAATGCTGACGGGCTGCGGGTATTTTTACGCAGGAACCTGGGAGAACGATGATGATAACTGGGAAAGAGCCTATGGCTATGAAAAGCCTGATGAAATTGATATAGTGCATTCCTGGTATTGGCGTTCGCCCCATTTTACAATGGAATATGAACTATATATGGAAACTACTTTGAATAAAGATATACTTCATTCCTTATTGTCAAGGGCAGATTTGGTCGAGAGGGAAGGTGCTGCCGATGAACATATAGATGAAATGGTGGATTATGATACGCGTCCTGCGTGGTTTGTTCCGAAGACGCTTGATAAATATGAAATATGGGGAGGGAGTAATCCGGTAGAGTTTGAACTCTTTATAGATCGCCAAACAGGACATTTATACTGGCATGAGATTCAGCTATAGTATATATAGCTTAACTTTTGCCTTCTATAATTTCTATCTCCGTTCTGCGGTTGATCGCGCGACCTTCAGCTTCATCATCGTTACTTACTATAGGACGCTCCGAACCAAATCCTTTTGCACTTAATCGCGTAGCACTGATACCATGCTGCACCAGGTAATCAACCACCGCACTGGCACGTTTCAATGAAAGAGCCTTGTTGGTTTCTGCATTACCGGTGTTATCGGTATGTCCGTTGATCTGAACATTAAGTTGTGGGTTGGTTAGCAATAACTCTTTAATGTTTTCAACCTCCGCTATAGATTCTGCTTTCAGATCAGATTTTCCGATATCAAAGAAAATGTTTTTCAATACAACCTTCGAACCAACCTCGGCCTTTACCATGATAATGTGCGTATCAATCTCCTGGTACTCGGCAAACTGCGGCAGGTTAAAGTTGATGGAGTTGAAAAGATACCCTTGGCGTTCAGTAGCCACACCGTAGTTTCCTCCGTGCGGAATGGTCAGCTCAAAATCTCCGGTCTGCGGATTTGAGTATATTTTTGTGATCACTTTGTTCGTAGCGTTATCCACCAGTGAGATGGTAGCAGACAATGGTTGGGCTGTTGTTTCGTCAATTACTTTTCCTTTCAACACGGTAACAACTTTATTGTCTTTGTGTACCTGTATCATCGGGTCGATATAGTCTGTGCGATCAGGCTCCGGTTCAGGCGTTTGTGTTACTACCGGTGGTGGGGCAACAACAACGGGAGCTTCGGTTTTTGGTTCTTCCTTTTTAGGTTCTTCAACTTTAGGCTCTTCCTTCTTCGGTTCCTCTACTACAGCAGGCGTTGTCTCAACCGGAGGTTGTTGCACAGCCGGCTCTGTGCTGGCGAGAAGTACAGGTTCCTGGATTTCCTCTTTTGCAGGAGGCAGAAACTTTATAGTATATATATCGGCACTGCCCATGCCATCGGCACGCAGCGTTGAATAATACCCGGTTGTTTTGTCGGCTGATATACTGAAGAAACCGTCATACTCAATCGAGTTTATCGGGTAGCCCATGTTTACAGGCCGCTGCCATTTACCATCCTTAAATTCACTTTTGTAAATGTCATTACTTCCCATACTCGGGTGGCCGTCTGATGAGAAATATAGCGTAACACCATCCGGATGTATATAAGGCGAATCTTCATTGCCTGGTGTGTTAATAGCGCCTCCGAGGTTTACAGGCTTTGCCCAGTTCCCCTTTGCATCAAGTGTACTCATCCAGATGTCGAGTTCTCCTTTGCCGCCCGGGCGGTTGCTGGAGAAAAATAACTTCTGACCATCTGCTGATATACAGGCTGACGTCTCCCAGAACAATGGTGTGTTGATGTTCTTGTTCAGTGCTTCCGGCTTGGTCCAGTCAGTGCCTTCGAGATGCGAAGTATATATATCACCGGAGCCATCTTCGTAGTACAGGAAGAGAGTTTTGCCATCCGGAGAAAGTGATGCCGCTGCATCGTTGAATTTGATATTGATATTCGGACTGATTTTTTCAGGCACGCCCCATGATGCTCCGCTTTTACGGGCTATATATATATCTTCGAAGTTGGTTCCGCTCTTGATCTTGTAATCATCGGTTGAACGATTGGAGGTAAAGATCATTGTGTTGCCATCCGCGGCAACGAGCGGTGAGTACTCATTGAACTGCGAATTTACACCGGCCCCTACATTTTCGATTACAACACGAACCGGCTTGCGGGTAAGCGAATCGCCAATCTCACATTCAAAAATCTTTTCGGTAACAAGCTCGTAGAGTTTTTTATTCTTGCCTCTGAACTCCTCGTAATGATCGCGCGCGCGGGCATACTGGTGGTTGT
>CAMLLI010000256.1 GCA_946480685.1 uncultured Flammeovirgaceae bacterium
ATGTATCAACCTGAAAGTTGTATTCACACTACTGGTATCTTTTGCGGCTGTTGGTCTGCAGGCACAAACGCTGTCGCTGAAATGGAAAACCGACACGTTGTTTCGCATACCCGAATCCACATACCTCGATGTAAAGAACAATGCATTGTATGTTTCGAATATTGATGGTAAACCGGATGAGAAAGATGGCAAAGGATTTATTTCCAAAATCACTCCCAATGGAAAAGTAACAACGCTGCAATGGGTTACCGGCCTGAATGCTCCAAAGGGTATGGAGGTATATAAAAACAACCTGTATGTAGCAGATCTTAGTCGTATTGTTACGATCGATATAGCGTCCGGTAAACCTACGTTTACAGAAGTAGAGGGAGCACAATTTCTGAATGACATTTCCATTGATGAAAAAGGAAATGTATACGCCTCTGATTCGCGAAGCGGAAAGATATACCGGTTTGCCAATGGTAAAGGTGAGCTGTATTATGAGAATGCCGATATAAAAAGTACCAACGGTGTACTCGCGTTGAAAGATGCCCTCTACTTTGTTGATTTCAAATCCGGAGATTTTTATAAGCTCGACTGGAATAAACAGCTTACCAAAATCGGTACCGCTGCTACCGGTGGTGATGGTATCGTATCTGTAGGTAAAAATGAGTTCATTATTACATCGTGGTATGGTGAAGTATATTTTATGGATGCCACCGGTAAAGCATCCAAATTACTGGATACAAAGGAACAAAAGTTAAGCAGTGCTGACGTAGGTTATGATGCCAAGAATAAAATTCTTTACGTCCCAACGTTCTATGGTAACAGTATAATGGCGTATACGTTTAAAAAGTAAATTTTAACTCGTACCTTATACATGCTAAAGCGCAGTATATCTACTATACTGCGCTTTTCAGATCCCCAGTTATATGAGCAAACCTATTCTGAAAGATTTACCCGAGCTGGTTGCAGCGAATGTTGTAACAGAAGAAACGGCACAACGGATCAGAGCCTTCTACCAGCAGAAGGAACAACACGAGCCCAATCGGTTGGTTATAGTATTTGGTATACTGGGCGCATTGCTCGTAGGACTGGGTATTATTTTGATCATCGCTCACAACTGGGATACCCTGGGTAAAGTACCGAAGCTCGGTATAGCGTTGTTGCCGTTGTTGATAGGACAAGCAGTTTGCGCTTTTGTGCTGTATCGTAAAGCGGATAGTACGGCATGGCGTGAGGGGGCAGCCACATTTTTATTTATGGCTATAGCTGCCAGTATTTCCATTGTAAGCCAGGTATATAATATTGAAGGTACGCTGTACGGCTTTTTGTTTTTGTGGATGATCGTGGCACTGCCGGTAATCTATACGATGCGTTCATCGCTGGCCTCGTTGCTGTATGTTGTCGGTATAACCTGGTATGCCTGCGACCTGAGTTACTTTCACTATCCAAATGCTGTAGCATGGTGGTATTGGGGATTGTTGGCGTTGATGCTGCCGCATTACTATACATTGTATAAGAACCGGATTCACAGTAATTTCTTTGCGTTTCATTCGTGGTTTATAGCATTGTCGGTTACAGTGGTGCTGGGTATGTTCAGCGATACGCTCCGGGAATTAACATTCGCTGTATATATAAATGTGTTTTGTGTCTTAATCCTGCTTGGGCAGATTGAAAGGATTCGCGAACGCAGGCTTATAGCGAACGGATTCCTGGTAACGGGAAGTCTCGGGTTAATATCATTGCTGCTCTTTATGAGCTTTGAGTGGTTCTGGGAAGAGATATTTGATGACAATATATATCGCGTTGATCTGGTGCACGCGTATCCATACTGGGTCACGTTTGCTATAGCTGTAATTTTGTTGGTTGTATTAGGAATGAGACAATCTTTTGCATCGCTTAATGTAAAGAGCTATGGTTTTGTTGTTGTATTGATATTACTGTTGGTGAGTTACCAACTGCCGTTGCTGGCCCGGGTGTTGGATAATATACTTTTGTTTGCCTTCGGAGTGTTCACGATCCGCGATGGTGCACGGCAAAACAAGTTAAGTCTGTTGAATTATGGATTATTAATTCTTACAGCCCTAATTATCTGTCGCTTCTTCGACCTTGATATGAGTTTCGTAGCACGCGGTTTACTCTTTGTGCTGGTAGGAGCAGGCTTTTTTGTTGCCAACATCTGGATGGTTAAAAAACGTAAACAGCAACTGAACGCGTAGCATCATGAAAAAGATTATACTTCCGTTATTTATAGTGATGTGCCTGGTGCAATGGTATGTGCCTGCGAAGATGATTGTTAATCAGGAAGCTGTTCTGAAAGAAGGCAAAGTATATAAATTCAAAACCGCACCCGTTGATCCGGCTGATCCGTTTCGTGGTAAATATATAATACTCAGCTTCGAGGAGAATCGTTTTCATATTCGCGACTATAACGAATGGCTGAATGTTCATGACGTATACGTATCGCTTACGGACTCGGCAGGCTTTGCTCGCATTCATGACATCTCTCTTACTGAACCTCAGGACGCAGACTATGTAAAGGCACGTGTTAATTACGTAACATCGTATGAGCCATACACATTGTTCATCGAATACCCGTTCGAACGTTTTTACCTCGAAGAATCAAAAGCCAGTGAAGCAGAAAAATTATACTGGGAATCGCAGCGTGACTCCACGCAGGTTACCTATGCCGTTGTGAGCGTACGAAAGGGCGAAGCAGCCCTGACCGATGTCAGGGTCAACGATCGCAGCATAGTGGACATCGTGGCGGAGATTAATCAGGAGCAATCGTCCGATTGACAGGCAAACTCTTCCTTTCGTCAAAATGGTTGTAAGGCAGCATTGGTGCCTTACCGACTTCTGCTATCTTCACTCCCTTAACCCAAATATATACTATACAACTACACATCTATGACCTTAAAAAGAGGAATTGTATATGCGTTACTGATTTCATCTGTGGTGGCGTGTTCAGAGAAAAACGGAACGGAACAGCCCGATACAACCAAGCCGGCAGCCACTGTGATTGAATCAGAAAAATTGAAATTCACAATTGATACGTTAACCGATAAGTTGGACAACCCGTGGGGTATGGCTTTCTTACCGGATGGAAGAATCCTGGTAACAGAAAAGAAGGGCGAGATCAGAATCATCAAAGACGGTAAATTGCTCGATGAGAAAATTGAAAATGTTCCCGCAGTATATGATCATGGTCAGGGTGGTTTGCTGGATATAGTGTTGCATCCGGACTATGCAACCAATGGCTGGATATACTTGAGCTATGCAAAACCCGGTGCAGGTGGGGGCGGTACAACCATTGCCAGAACAAAACTCAATGGTAATGCCTTTACAGAATTTAAAGAGTTATTCTTAGCTCAGCCTTTCGTTGATTCGGAAGTACATTTTGGCTCGCGCATTGTGTTTGACGGAAAAGGACATATATTCTTTTCTTCCGGTGAACGCGGCACAAAAGAGAATGCACAGAACCTGGGCAATCACCTTGGTAAAGTTCTTCGTCTCAATGAAGATGGTTCTGTTCCGACTGATAATCCTTTTGTAAATAAAGCGGGTGCGAAACCTGAGATCTGGAGCTACGGACATCGTAATCCTCAGGGACTGGTATATAACACTACAACGGGTGAGCTATGGGACGCAGAGCACGGACCGAAAGGTGGCGATGAATTAAATAAAGTTGAAGCCGGTAAAAATTACGGATGGCCTGTTATCACCTACGGTATAAATTATGACGGCACGCCCATAACCGACATTACCAAGAAAGATGGCATGGAGCAACCGGTGTGGTATTGGGTTCCTTCGATCGCTACGTGCGGCATGGCACAAGTTACCAGCGATATATACCCGAACTGGAAGAACAACTTCCTGGTCGGAGCACTGGCACAAACCCACATATCACGTGTAGAAGTTGATAACGGTAAATATGTAAAACACGAAAGACTTCTTGAAAAAGTAGGTCGCGTGCGCATGGTAAAGCAAGGCCCGGACGGATACATATATATAGCCACGCAGAGCCCGGGAATGCTCGTGAAGATCGTACCGGCGAAATAGCTGCGAGCCGCGAGCTTTGAGCTGCGAGTTTTTAAAGAGGAGTTACTAATGGAAGTGGCTCCTCTTTTTAGTTGCTAGCTTCTGGCTGCTAGCCGCTAGTTTGTTTTGTCGTGTATAAAAAAACAGCTACTAACATGTAGCTGTTTTTTTATATATGTGCCTGTATTCTCTCACGGCTCGCAGCTCAAAGCTCACAGCTTTTTCCTGTAACCAGAAGCCAGCAACCAGTAGCCTTTATTATTCGGCCAGCACGAACTCACCAGCAGCCTTGTTGATTGTCTTCAGTTCTTCATCGGAGAGTTTGAACGCAAGGGCTTTTACGTTTTCTTTTACCTGGTTTTCGTCTCGTGCGCCTACGAGTACGCAATCCATGGCAGGTTGTCGCGTTGTCCAGTTGATGACGAGTTGTGACAGGGTTGCTCCGTGTGCGTCTGCTATAGCTTTGATTTTTTCCAACAATGCATTGGCACGATTAATATTTTCAGCAGTATAGAATTTGTTATTCTCGCGTGTATCACCCTCACCGAATTTATAGCCAGGTTTGATTTTTCCAGAGAGTAATCCGCGTTGCAGCGGGCTATAGGGAACTATACTTAATCCTTTCTGCAGCGCCTGCGGTACTATATCTTTCTCGATGCCACGGTTTATCATGCTATAGGGAACCTGGTTCGAGGCGAGCTTCACCGTTTTGAGTGCTTCGTCTACCTGCTCGGTGTTATAGTTGCAAACGCCCGCTGCGCGTACTTTACCTTGCTCGATCAATTTAGCGACTGCACCCATTGTTTCTCCTATAGGCGTTGTTTCATCCGACCAGTGTATTTGCAGCAAGTCGATATAGTCTGTCTTCAGTCTTCGTAAACTGTCTTCACACTCTTTAATTACTTTCGCTGCGCCTGAGTAACGGTATACTTTCAGCGGTTTACCCTGATTGTCGGTTGTATCAAAAAAGAATTCACCTTGTTCGGTTTCCCAGTTCAAGCCATACTTTGTCAGTATCTGGTATTTGTCGCGTGGTATACCTTGCAACGCCCGGCCTACCAGTTCTTCACTGCGACCAAAACCATATACCGGTGCAGTATCAATGGTGGTCATGCCAAGATCATACGAAGCACGTATTGCGCGCAGGGCAGCACTCTCTTCTGCACCTCCCCACATCCATCCGCCAACGGCCCATGCACCAAATGCCATCGGGGTAACTTTTACTGACGAGCTTCCTAATTTTTTCAATTCCATTTTTTACGTGTTTATGTGTGTACGTTGTTACGTGTTTAGGTTACATGCCCATCATGACGAAAGCGCCCCAGTAGTAGGGATCTTTATATTTAGTCATGAGTTGTAGTTGGGCTTGCTTGAATGCTTTTTGTTTGTTTCCAAGCTTGAGCCAACTGGTATAAAAATTACTCATCAGCTGTTGCGTGGCGGCATCATCAACTTTCCAGAGACTCATGATCAGTGCATCGGCACCGGCTACGAGAAACGCTCGTTGCAATCCGTATACTCCTTCGCCTGCTTTTACATCACCTAGTCCGGTTTCACAGGCGCTTAATACGATGAGGTCTGTTCCTTCCAGGTTTAGGTTCATCGCTTCATAAGCAGTAAGTATACCGTTGTCGTTACTGTCGAGGTCAGGCGTACGTTTACCACTCACTGTTCCGGATGCTCCCGTCAATAGCAAGCCCGAGCGAAGTAAAGGATTGTCGTTGGCATTTTCAAGATGTATACCAAAGGCGGCACCACTACTCTCTATATCTTTCAAAAAATATCCATGAGTGGCAATGTGTACAAGGGTAGGACCTTTGATCGTCTTGAGATTTTTTTCGGTGGCTGTCTTCTGCGTATACTGTGTTATCTGGTAACCCGAAGTTTTTAACACTTTGGCTATATTATCGATCTCTACTTTAGTGCCGGGTAATGCCGCTATATCTCCGGCTCCATAATCCGGGAAGCCTAATAACATGGCACTCTTCTTCGGTACTTTTGCTTTCTTACTCTTTATTGCAATAAGATCTTTGGAGTTGCCGAGAATTACAAGATCATACCGATTAATGATATAGTCGGCATCCGGTTTTTTCAGAGTGTTGAGATTGATCTGGTTGTAAGCACCATCCGGAGATATATAGATGAGTTTCTTCCCTTTCAACTCTGGCTCGATGCGTGCCCAGTATTGATCATACGAATATTCATCGGCTATACGTTGCTGAACTGCATTGCGATAGAATTTAGCATAACGTGTATCGAGTTGTGTACCATTGTCCAATACAATTAACTTCGGAACTTCACTTGCTTTCGTTACGACAAGCGCAAGATAGCGGGCGTCATTCTCAAATTTTTGATCGTATTTGGTAACGCGTATAATTTCTACTATAGCTTCCGTGTCAGTAAGTAATGGTCTGATCTGATCGATACTTATTTTTCTAGCGGTATATCCGGAAGAGAAATCGCCCGAGCGTTCGGATAACTTTCTTTCCATGGCATTGGCTGCACGCTCAAGCGAATCAAGATTTATACTTTGTTGTTTCAATCTTTTTTTACCCTTCAACCAAAAACAAGCT
>CAMLLI010000257.1 GCA_946480685.1 uncultured Flammeovirgaceae bacterium
CCGGCAATCCCTGCAAACCGATCAGGTCTTTGGATTCGTCTCGCGTTAGTTAAGGTTCGCTCCTCTTTAATGCTGTAAAACTCTGATAGAAAGCCGGACTTGAAATTTTTTCATCAAAGCGCTTTGAAATACAAAGTGCTTTTAAATATCTTTACATGTCTTTCAATCAGAAGGATTATAAACAGCATAACAAGGAATAACTATGAGCAACAAATCAGAAGTAGTAATGAGCAGAAATTCAATCATCCTGAATTCGATAAGCCTCTTCTTTGGCGTGATATTTTTTGCAATCGGTGTGATAAATACCTTCTGGGGTAACGATCCCGGCTTCGGAGTTTTTATAGTACTTCTTTCCCTGGTATACTTCCCTCCTATAACTGCCATGATAAAGGAAAAGACAGGTCGCAATGTCCCAGGGATTATCAAAATCCTGTTAGGCCTCTTTATTCTCTGGGCTGCCCTGGGTGTCGGTGAACTCTTCGACAAGATTGACCTGATGATAGCGGATTTATAGTCTGCCGTAGCGACTGCGACTATACCAACTCAGGTATCAAAGTATATTCCGAACGAAAAGATCTATAGCTTTTGCCGATAACTTGTTACCTGACTTGTTAACACATTCATCAAAAGAGAGCATATTTGCATTGGTGAACGACATCGTCACCGATGCTTATGATGAAATCTATTCTTGCACTGTTTGTATTTTGTTCTTTTCAGGTATGCGCCCAACATTATCAAAAAGATCTGCTCAGGCAATTTGAAAAGATATCCTATTGGGCAGACTATGACGGCTCCGATTCTAAAATTAATCAGTACGATTCATTAGAACATGCGAACAAGGTGTTTGTTGCCAAACTGTTGTCCTATACATCGCAGCAGCCTTCTTCAATAACCGATCCGCTTACTGCCCTCCGCGACAAAGGTCTTCAGATCGCAACCTCCGGTGACGGTCTTTTCAGAATATACTCATGGGACGACCAGACTGGCGGCACCATGCGTTACTTCAAAACTATATTTCAATATAAAAGCAATGGAAAACTGTATTCAAAAGTAATTCGCGATGAGACTTCGCAGGAAGAACTTGGCGATTGGTATTCCGATATTTATACTTTAACAAATGCCGCGAGGACATATTATATCGCAGTCAGGCACGGTATTTACTCTTCGAAGGATTGCTATCAGGGTATAAAAATATTCAGCATGGCAAACGGTGCATTACAGCACGATGTGAAACTCATCAAGACGAAAACCGGTATACGAAATGAGTTGGGATTTAACTTTGATTTCTTCTCGGTTGTAGACAGAACCGAACGCCCGGTAAAGCTCATTGATTACAATGCAAATGAAAAGACCATTCGTATTCCTGTCGTGTGGGAAAATGGCAAAGTAACGAACAAGCACATCGTATATCAATTTACAGGCGAGTATTTTGAGAAGATGCAATGAAGTATAACTACTTCTTTTAGTTGCAGATATTTAGCCACCGGCCACAGTACATCCAGCACTTCGTCAGGCAAAAGCGTGTGGAGCTGTGCAAGTATATAGGGATAGTTTACATAGTGATTACTACTTCCGTGTCTTCGCACGACTAAGTAAAATACATTAGATTCAGCTTTAATCTTACTTCACAACGGTAAGTATACTGGCGGTTGCATATATTTAGCTATATGCGAAAACTCCTGTTAGCTATCCTTCTTGTTGCAACCTGCATCCACGCAAAAGCACAACGACAGTTTTGCGGCACAGTCAGTTCAGGCGGCCAACACAACAACGGTTTCATTTTTAAAACAGACTCGATCGGTGACAATCTTGAAATTGTCCATCATTTTAAAAGTGAAGTAGACGGTGCAAACATCAGTGCACTCCTGCTCGCCAGCAATAACAAACTATACGGACTCGCATCTTCCGGCGGTCAGGGTGGAAGTACCAGTGTATTTTCAAGCGGTACATTTTTCGAATATGATCTCATTACCAACCAGTTTAGGGTTATTGAACATTTAGGTCCGTTAAGCATCAATTTGCCGAGTATATATATGCCTAAAGCCGAAGGACAACGTGCCTTAACAGAAGTATCGCCTGGTCTCATTTACGGACTGGCGCGGCAGGGCGAGTATGTATTCTCCTATAACTTCAACACCGGTGTGTTTGCTAAACCTTTTACGGTGCCAACCTTCCAGGGTGGTAGTACCAACAGCACCATTTTCAACCGCTTTGCTGAAGCATTTTACAAAGCAGCGGATGGAAATTTATACGCGGCAACATCCACCAATTCAAGTTGTCCGGTTGCCAATCCAAACATGGGTTCTATCATTCGGGTCATTCCTTCTACCAACACCCTTGCTATACGTTACAGAAGTGTGTGCCTGATAGACAACGGCTATATATATAACGGCCACTTTGCTGAAGCAGGTGGTAAACTTTACGGAACAACAAACTTTGGAGGCACATCAAATCAGGGCGTAATTTTTGAATATACTCCGGCCGCCAACACGTACACCAAACGTCACGACTTTCATGGAGGCGTGCTTACCAACAGCTTCTACCCTACGTCACTTGTATTTGGCAAGAATGGGAAACTATATGGAACTGCACAAGGTGGTGGTGCTCCGGAACCAAATCTGGCCAGTGGCGGAGGTATACTATACGAGTTTGATCTGGCGACAAATACCTTTACAAAAAAATACGATTTCCTCCTCGGTACCGGGTGGTTTGGAGATGTAGGCACCTTCCCTTCTTCGCTCATCAGCAGTGCCAATGGTAAACTGTATGGTTGCACCGAGTACGGAATCTTTGAGTATAATACTGCTACAAGCGAACTTCGCATGGCCGGACGCTTTTGGACACGAGGCTTCGCTCCTTCTATACTCCAGGTATGCCGGAAGCCATCGTATCAACATCAGGAAGTTACTACACACGAGTTATGTAAGGATGCTGCGTTTACACTTGACCTCGCAAGTCCTAATGCTACATCTATAGTCTGGAAACATAACAATGTTACCGATGCATCGCGGACAACCTCTGCATTGAACTTTGAGACATTTACGGCAGCGGATGCCGGCACCTGGGTATGTACACTTACAAATGAATGCGGCACCACAACATCGCAGACCATTACACTTGTCCTGAACGATCCTGCACAACCCGCAATCACTACGGAAGAGTCCGCTATATTTTGCAGCGGAGAAACCATCACGCTCGCAGCACCGGAAGGATTTGACAGCTATACATGGTCTACAGGTGAAACATCGCGCGAAATTATTGTAGATGAAAGCGGAGACTATACCGTGAGCGTAAACAATGGCTGTGAGAGCCCGGTGTCTCAACCCGTAACGGTAATGGTACTTCCGCTACCGGCTGCACCGGCAAGAATAGAATCAACAGCCTATAACAAATTGAAAGCTGTTGGAAGTACAACGCGCTACGAATGGACTTTTAACGGCACCTTATTGAGTGACCAGACTTCAGAAATCACCATAACGGAAAGCGGAGTTTACCAGGTGCGCAGCGTTAGTGAAGACGGGTGTCGCTCTGAAAATTTTGCATCCCTTTCTTTTGTTGTTACCGGGCTCGAAGCGACAGCAAAAGAACAACTGGCCATCTACCCGAACCCCAGCCGTGGCGTTGTAAACGTCCGCGTATCAGCAGAAATGATCGGGCCGGTAGAGGTATCGTTGTACAATGCGAGCGGTCAATTGATCTCAAAACGTTCCGCACATTTCAACGCTGATGAGAATACAATCTCGTTTGGACAACTTCCTGCCGGTATATATAGGCTGCTGCTGCAAAAGGAATCAAAATTGTTTTCTGCGAACGTAGTTATTCGGTAAGGTAATACAGCGAGCGCTGCTCCTCAATGCGAAATTTTCCCACTCAGGACAACCACGGAGGGCTTCTAAGTTTTTTAAATATTTTTTTATGGGCGGGTAGGGTAAATCCGGAATTACCTGTAATCTTAATAAAATCAGCATATGCCCTTTTTATCCTTAAGATTCCTGGTTTCGGCAGGTATTGTCCTGGCACTTCTCGCAGCATCCTGCAGTGACGATGAATCTGCTCCCAGCAAACGTCCGTTGCTCGTTGGCAAACAATGGACAACGGTATACTATGAAATGGATGGTGAAGACATTACCGATGATCGCGAAGCGTGCGAAGAAGACAACACAACCACTTTTTTTGCGGACGGAACTTTCACCGATAATATGGGTGCTCTTCTTTGTGAAGAGTCCGAAACAGACATTCAGGGTACATGGGAGTTCATGGCGAATGAGACAATCATCAGTATTCGCCCGGCAGGTGAAAGTGCATCCGACTGGAAAATTGTTGAACTCACTGACAACACACTCAAGATCTCACAATATATACAACAGTTCCAGGCGGAAGTTATTGTTGTGATGATACCTCTCTAACGGAAGCGCTTTTATTATTCATGAAACATATATACCAGACCACTAACTATATATTCAGGAATGACACGGGAGGATTTCAAGTCGGTTTTTGATACGTACTATCGTCCGCTAAAGAACTTCCTGTACTATAAACTGGCAGATATAGATTTAGCGGAAGACATTGCACAAGAGGTGTTTGTCAGGGCTTGGGACAAACGCGATACAATCTTGCTTGAGACAGTAAAGAGCTATCTCTACAAGATTGCGAATAATCTTGCTATTAATCATTTTAACAGCGCGAAGACACGGTTCGAGCTAAAGCTGGAAGATCATGACCGCAGTGTTCAGGAGTCGCCTCACTATGTACTGGAGAAAGATGAGTTTGCAACGCGGCTAAATCGTACCCTCGAAAATTTACCGGAGTCTCAACGCGTTGTCTTCCTGATGAACCGCATCGATGATCTTACCTATAGCGAGATCGCTGGTCGGTTGGACATCAGCGTAAAGGCTGTTGAAAAACGGATGCAGGGCGCACTTGAAAGTTTACGAAGTATTACACAATCCAGGTTCTAAAACTATGGAGAACAATAACGATTTTATAAAGGACTGGCTGGAAGGAAAAATATCACCTGCAGAACTGAAGTCCAAAAGAGAAAATGGCGATGCGTTCGTTCAGGAGTTTGAAGAGTTGATCACGAGGTCTTCAAAACTAAAAGTGCCTGAACCCATCACCCCGCAGGATGCCTGGGAAAAACTCTCGGGTAAATTACAGGACACTCCCAAACCAGAAGCTAAAGTTGTGAAACTTGGTCGCTGGATTCCAGTAAGCATTGCTGCATCGGTGACACTGTTAGTGATTGCATTCTTCGTATTCAATCAAGCCACTGTTTCCACACCAATGGCCGAAACAAAAGTATATACTTTACCCGATGGATCTGAAGTAACACTGAATGCTGACTCTAAAATTGCATACTCCCGGTTTAACTTTTCAGGCGAGCGAACAGTAACACTCCAAGGAGAAGCTTTCTTCAACGTAAAGAAAGGAAGCACGTTTACCGTGGCAACTGAAAACGGAGCGGTTACAGTGTTGGGTACAAGTTTCAATGTAAACACAAGACTATCCGAATTCGAGGTGTCCTGTTTCACCGGCAAAGTAAAAGTGTCGCGTGGTGAACATGAAGTGATGCTGACACCGGGGTTGTTTACGAGATTGGACAATAACAAGCTGATTGCCGCAGAAACGTTTGATGACAAAAAAACAACGTGGCGCCAGGGTGATTTTTACTTTGAAGGTAAACCGTTGAAAATCGTAGTGGATGAACTGGAGCGACAATTCAATGTCGAAATTATTCTGCAAGGTGATGACTCCCGATTATATACCGGATATTTTAGTAACAAAAATCTGGACGAAGCGTTGGAGATGGTATTTAAACCCATGTCTCTGAACTATACGCGCGAGACTGAAAACAAGATAACCGTGCAGTGACCCGAAGTATATTTACAGTTTTATTTACCAGCATTATCTTAACGCTACAGGCACAACAACCTGCAGCGGAAGTTCGCATCCAGGAAGTATTTCGCAAGACCCCGCTCTCGAAAGCACTGAAGACCATCCAGGAGAAATATAGTCTGAACATTGGATACGACCCTGCTCTCGTTCAGAATATAGTTGTCGCGCTGCAGCTGAATGATCTCAGTGTATTACAAAGTCTCGAACGACTGACGGAAGGAACACCGGTAACGGCACAACAGGTAGGAAACAACTTCATCATTGTGCCACGCCCCAAGGTCAATGAAACTATAGTGGAAAAGACAAACATCCGGTTCTCCGGGAAAGTTATTGATCAAAGCACAGGCGAGACGTTACCGCAGGCAACGATACGGGTACACGGTACAAGCCTTACAACCACCACGAACAATGACGGCCACTTTACCATCCTCACCATTCCGCAAGACACGAGCTCACTGGAGATACGATACCTGGGCTATATCACGCAAAGGGTTCGCGTAAAAGACATCGATACTTCGCGTGAGTTCAGCATCGGCTTAAAAAGTGATACGCAGATCCTCAATGAAGTTGTTGTATTGGATGAATATAATCAGGCCGTGCACATAGAAGAACAGCCCGGTGTCGCCATGTTTAATCCGAAGGCACTGACGACACTTCCAACGCTGGGAGAACAGGATATATCGAGAACAATGCAGTTAC
>CAMLLI010000258.1 GCA_946480685.1 uncultured Flammeovirgaceae bacterium
ATGGATATACCGATCATCCACCACTTCATGGAGTTATCTCCTTTCAGGTAGCCCTCAATATTGCGCGCGCCTTTGGTTCGCCAGGTTCCGTAGAGAACAATAAATGCAATGGTACCAAAGAGTATTACCCAGTCGAGATAATTCATGCAAACGCGCGGGTTAGCCAGTAATATAAAAATATCTGCACCACCATCACACCGATCACAAGCCAGTACCAGTGCTGCCAGGAACTAAATATAGGAGGCTTCATTTGCGTGTTTACGTTGTTAGGTGATTAGGTGTGTACGTTTGGTCAGCCTTGTTTGTTTTTGCGCTTCTTGCCTACTTCGGGGGCAGGCGCGGGCTTGCTCTTGAGTGATACGATATTGGCAAACAGTTTATAGGCACCTGAAACGCCTTCCGGAAGTTCACGGAAGAACGATAACGAAGTATATATATAGTATCCTTCGCCATAGCGGGCTACCAGCAGACTGCTTTCTTTCTGTGTCTCGCCTTTGTCGTTCATGGACAGGATAGTTTCGAAATTACTGTCCCATTTGTTAGGGAAATATAGTCCGCGTTCCTGTACCCAGCCTTCAAAGTCTTTCGCGGTGATCTTGTTGGGTATATTTACCAGCGGGTGATCGGGTTTCAGGATTTTTACTTCAGCATCTTCTTCTGTTACGCGGTCGCGCGACAACTCGAGCGGATACGGTGCAAAGTTTTTGGTAGACAGTTCGCTGTTGGTATTATATTGAACTACCAGTGTTCCTCCTCCCTTGACATATTCCAGCAATGCGGGCATAATATAGCCCATGCGTTTGTTGGTATTGATGGCGCGCACTCCGAGTACCACAGCATCCATCTGTTTCAGATTAAGCGAGTTTACCTCCTCGTTCTTCATTTCGAGTACGGTGTAACCCATATAGCGCAGGGCTGAAGGTATATCGTCACCGGCACCGCGTATATAGCCGATGATCTTTCCTTCTTTCTTCAGATCCATCCGCACAACTTTCGTTTCAGCTTTTGGTAAAAGTGTTTGGGTCGGGATGTGATCGTAGCTGATCGTTTGAAAGCTGCGATCAAACGATTCGTTGCCAATCACTGCTACAGCTTTTACTACCGTAGTCTCTTCTTTGGATGACGGGTATAGCTGAAATGTTTTTACGAGTTCTTGTCCGCGTTCCGTTAGTTCAAAAGGTATAGATTCCGGTTGCGTTCTCCAGCCAGCCGGAAGGTCGAGCCGCAACGTACCGGATACACGCCCGTCACTGGCGGATGTAACGGTGATGGTGATGTCTTTTGGACTGGCATCGTTGAATATCACAACACTGCTGTTGGCGTTTACAAATACAGGAGGTACAATCTCAAACGGACGCGCTTGTTCGCCTTTTGCAGGATCGGTCCATTTATAGCGCAGCGGACGTATAATGGTTAACGCCTCTCCTGCTATCGTAACATCCCATGTAAATTGTATAGCCGGATCATTCTCCGGTTTACCAATAAGACTTTTATCGGTTACCGTGAAAAGACCAACGCCATGATTTTCGGTTAACCAGTATGGTGACGAGTAGGGTTTCGATTTGCGTATGGCTTTTATATACTTGATCTGTGCCGGTATATTGTTCTTGAGCGGCAATGCCAGTGTTGAATCTATACCCAGATCCGTTGCCTGAATACGATTTACCGTAACATCTATACCGGACCGGTTCACAAGCTCGAGCGATGCTGTTACCTGCTGGCCGGGTGCTACATAATATTTATCAGCTGTAGCATCCATGAAAAGACCGAGGCAATCTGCTATAAGCTGTTCTGTTTCGGCAAGCTTTCGCGTTTTCCATATACCAGGTTCGAGCTTCTGTATCTCTTTGCGCAGCAACAATAAAGTCTTTACACTTGCTGCTGGTTTCTCTTCATCAAATTCAGTAATGGCTTTTGTAACGAGCGGTTGAATTTTATCGCCACCTTTTACGCGACTCCATGTTGTATTGATACCTTCGAGTATATTCTTCTCTGCACGTGCACCCTTTATATACTCCAGGAACTCCGGCTGATCACCGCGTGTACCGCTTGAACCAAAGCCCTGGCTCTTATGCTGACTGCGGCTGATCGCTGCAATCTCGGTGTAGGATTGTCCTAATAAGCTGCTATACTCCCCTACGCGTAATGTTAGTATACCGGGAGTATTTTCGTTGATGGTTGTGTTCCACCATCTTCCGGTGTTGGTATATAATCGTTTCGGTTGCCACGTTCCGAACTTCGTTACCTGGTCAGAGTATATATCTTTGTTCGCTGCTATATCGAAGGCATCCTGCGCCAGTATAGCAGAAGCCGTGTGATGTCCGTGACCGGCACGTTCGTCTGGAGGAAAGCGTGTAATGATAACATCGGGTTGATACTGACGGAATACGGCTACTACATCCGACAGTACTTCATCTTTATTCCAGATGCGAAACGTTTCATCGGCAGACTTGGAGAAACCAAAGTCATTGGCACGAGTAAAGAATTGTTGTCCTCCATCAATGCGTCTGGCAGCGAGTAATTCCTGTGTGCGGATTAATCCAAGTTGATCGCGGATTTCCGGTCCGATGAGATTCTGTCCGCCATCACCACGGGTTAATGATAAATAGCCTGTAGTGGTGAGATAGTCGTTGGAGAGATACGTTATGATACGTGTGTTCTCGTCATCCGGATGCGCGGCCATATATAGCACCGATGCGAGTACATTCAGTTTCTTCAGTTTCAGTTTTATCTGTGCTGCATCAGGTTGCCTGTTCTGCTGCGCAAAGATCAATGACGGCATCAGCAGAAGCACAAAAACACAAGTCCTCATGGTGGATGTTGGATATAGTTTTGTTGGTGCGAATTAACGCTAAAAAAATGAAAACCAACATCACCCGGTAACAGAGTGTAGCAGAAGATACATGAATGGCACAGGATGTTGCGAAGCTATAGGCAATTATACCTTACCACGCTTTTCTTCATTGATGAAGTAAGAGCCATCTTCCTGGAAATGAATGACAATGCGGCTCAGCGGTTTTTTATCCGGCGATATAAATACAAGGGTATATTCATGTTCGCTTACACGTCCTTTAATGTCATCGGTATAGCCCATATCAAGGTTTACTACGGTGCCTTCAGCGGCTTTGCGTGTATATAGCACCTGGCCTTTACTGTTGATGATGCGGATCTTCGTTTCACCCGGTGCCAGCTTCAATACTTTCATACTGAGTGTGAGATACGGCAACGGACCTGATGTATTGGAAGCTGTTGAAGTATATACTTCGGATGATTCTTTAACGCGTGTTCTGAATTGAAAATCGAGGTTAACTTCAAACTCGTCTTTCGATTTAAAGGGAATATCTTCTGTTAAAGAAGACAGTATCAGCAGGAATATACAGAGGGGTTTCATAGGCGTGTCGCTATGTTAAATATACAAAATTTAACTGCGGCACGCTTGTACTACTTTCAAAAAGATTGCGTGTATAAACGTCTTGTTGTACCACCTAAACAGCATGCAGTACAACCTATACAATTGTTAAAAATCTGTTAACGATAAATACTAGACAGCTATAGGAGCTTTGATAGACGGATGCGCCTGGTAATTGCGTATTTCAAAATCTTCAAACTTGTAATCGAAGATCGATTCAGGCTTACGTTTGATCACGAGTTCAGGCAATGCATACGGTTCGCGTGACAGCTGAAGCTTAGCCTGCTCGAGGTGGTTGGTATATAAATGCACGTCACCGCCGGTCCATACAAATTCACCCGGCTGCAAATCGCATTGCTGCGCAAACATATAGGTCATCAACGCATACGATGCGATGTTGAAGGGAACACCCAGGAAGTAATCAGCACTGCGCTGGTATAGCTGACAGGATAATTTACCATCGGCTACATAGAATTGAAAAAGCGCATGGCATGGAGGCAACGCCATCTTATCTACTTCGGCAGGGTTCCAGGCAGTAACAATATGTCTGCGCGAATCCGGCTTTTGTTTGATCTGGTTAATGACTTGCGTGATCTGATCGATGTGTTTACCATCCGGTGCAGGCCAGCTTCTCCACTGACTTCCATATACCGGGCCGAGTTCACCATTCTCATCAGCCCATTCATCCCAAATGGTTACACCATTATCGTTGAGATACTTGATGTTGGTGTCGCCATTGAGGAACCAGAGTAATTCGTAAATGATAGATCGTAAGTGAAGCTTCTTGGTAGTGACCAGCGGAAAACCTTTGGAGAGATCGAATCGAAGTTGTCTTCCGAATACCGATAGCGTGCCGGTGCCGGTGCGATCCGTTTTACTTGCCCCGTTATCGAGGATGTCTTGCATCAGGTCGAGATACTGCTTCATAGAAAATTACAATCCGGTGCAAGTACGGCACATGAAGTTACTTTCTCAAGCGTGTTGAGAAAATAACTTCATGCAGCTGTAACTGGTTGATTAACCGATTTTTGTAGTGATGAGATCGCCCAATACGAAGAGTCCTTCGCGCAGGTATTCATCGTCTAACTCCTTCAGATCAGAAGTTGGTATTTCTTTATTGGGAAGACTTGTGTTGAGAGATGTGCGAGATGCTTTCTTCTTCTCGGCTTCTTCCATTTCTTTTTTACGGGCAACTTCATTCAGAGACACTTTCGTATCGCGGTAGCTCTGGCGAACTTCTTCCGTATCGTTCACGAACTGCGCCAGTGTTTTATCAGACTTCAGTCGCTCCTGGTAAGACTTGTTAAGGTTCGCGATTACGCGATCGTTGACCACCGGAGTTTTCTGGAAGAGCGTTCCTCTGATTTCATCCCATGGTAAAGCACTTGGGTTCGAGCTCTCACCAAACTGTTGAGGATCGAGCGCTGTCGGTAATTTTACATCAGGAGTAACACCTTTGTTCTGTGTGCTGCTTCCGGTAACACGATAGAATTTCTGGAAGGTGAGTTTCAACTCTCCTACTTCATTACCCGGGTCGTTGATGAATCGTTTCAGATCAATAACAGTCTGCACGGTTCCTTTACCGAATGTAGATTCACCTACTACTACACCGCGGTGGTAATCCTGTATAGCACCTGCAAAGATCTCGGATGCTGATGCACTGAAACGATTTGTTAACACTACCAGTGGACCGTTATAGGTAACGGCAGGGTTATCGTCTGTCTGTACATCAATGCGGTTCAGGGAGTTCTTTACTTGTACTACAGGGCCTTCTTTTATAAACAAACCGGTAAGTTCAATAGCTTCCGTAAGGGAGCCTCCTCCGTTGTTACGCAAGTCGAGTACGATGCCATCTACTTTTTCATCCTGCAATTCTTTGATGAGACGTTTTACATCACGTGATGTACTGGTATAATTCGGATCGCCCTTCTGATAAGCTTCGAAGTCCATATAGAAACTTGGCAAGGTGATTACACCAAGGTTCATGTTCTTGCCGTCTTTCTCGTAGTGCATAACACTCTTCTTGGCTTGCTGATCTTCGAGTTTTACTTTATCGCGTACGATTTGTATAGTCTTTGATGGACCGTTTACACCGCTTTCAACCGGGAGTATCTGTAGTTTAACAGTAGTTCCTTTAGGGCCTTTGATGAGTTTAACAACATCATCTATACGCCAGCCGATAACATCTACAATCTCACCTTTCTCACCCTGACCAACACCAATGATGCGGTCGCCATTGTGAATGAGATCACTCTTGTGTGCAGGACCACCCACAATTACTTCGGCTACTTTCGTATAGTCATTTTCAGTTTGCAGTCTTGCTCCTATACCTTCAAGCGACAAGCTCATATTTTGTTTGAAGATATCGGCAGCTTTCGGTGACAGGTAATTGGTATGCGGGTCGTATGATTCGGTGATGCTGTTCATATAGAGACTGAAAACATCATCGCTGTTGAACTGAAGAATAGATTTTCTGAAACGATCGTAGCGCTCCGTTAACATCTTCTCGATCTCAGCCTGCGTTTTACCGGCAAGCTTCAGGCTAAGCGCCTGGCTCTTGATAATTTTTCGCCATACTTCGTTCAGCTCCTGTTCGTTCTTGCACCACGGTTCTTTATCGCGATCTGTCTCGTAAAATTCGTTGGTTGTATAGTCGAACTTTTCCTTGATCAGGTTCTTGGATATATAGTCCATGCGCTCAACAAAACGTTTTCTGAATGCAGTATATATATCAAATGCTGCATTTACATTTTCAGCGCGCGTCATATCATCAATCACGAGACGATACTTCTCGAAGGTTGCGAGATCGGCTGATGTAAAGTATGTTTTGTTATTGTCGAGATTCTTGATGTAGCTATCGAGGATAACAGACGACAGTGAATCGTTTAGTGTTATCTTACGGTAGTGATTGTTATCCAATATATAGGTAACAACTTTCGCCTCTTTCCCGAAAACGGGTTTTGGCTTTAACTGCGTTGTGTCTGCTATGCCTCCAAAAAGAAAGCCGGGTACTAAAAGTACTGTACTGATAATCCCTGCAAAAAATGTTTTCTTCATCGTCCCTTGTATTTTATTCCCTTGTACTGTTACCGGCAAATCGTATGCCTTACTTCATAACGTAAGAAAGACAGTTTCTGATCATACTTCCAGAAAAAAGTCTAGCCACCTTTCTCGGAGTCGTATT
>CAMLLI010000259.1 GCA_946480685.1 uncultured Flammeovirgaceae bacterium
CTCTCCGTGAAGCCAGATGTTACTTGCGTCTTGTCTTCGGTGAACTCCGGCCGGTAATGTATAGCTGAACGATACATTGGACACAAAGGACAACGCACGAAACCGGTCTTCGAGTTGATGCCGTGCTACGGAGTCATTGCGATGCGGTATAGGAAACGTTATAATGGCATCCTGGTCAAAACCCATATCCTGGTTCCGGAAGAAATGCATTTGACTCACGACAATAAAAGCACTCACCGCTATAATTTGCGTAATGGTAAACTGTACTACTACCAGTACTTTTCTGAAGTTGAAGCCGCCTAGCGTCTCCGTTGTAAATTTACTCTTTAGTGAATTTACCGGGTTCAATTTCGAAATGTAAAATGAAGGATATAGTCCGGAGAAAAGTATAACAACCAGTATAACTATACTGAGTACTGCCAGAATAAAAGGGTCGCTGAAGTGATGTTGCAGCGGCAGGTTAAGTAACGACTGCAATTTCAACAGCAATATTTCCGAGAGTGCAAGTGATATAACTCCCGCTATAAGCACAACAACACAAGTCTCTGTTAAGAACTGCCAGATGAGACTTCGTCTGCTGCTGCCCATAACTTTACGAAGACCCACTTCTTTTGCCCGCATCGCGGATTGCGCAGTGGCCAGGTTTACATAGTTAATGCAGCAGGTAACTAGCAAAAATATAGCAACCAACGTCATGCCCAATAGCATGGTCTTACTGATGGAGCGTCCGTTGTAATTCCCGAAACGTGATTCGAAGTGAACATCCGAAAGTGATTGAAGAAGATAGAGCCGGTTACGGTGCAAATCTTCCGGAGTATGTGCGGCATGTACTTTAGCAATCTGCGCTTCAGCTTCCGCCTTCGTCATATTTTCCGGAAGCCGGATATAGGTTTGATGGTTGTCCTCAACACTTGACCAGTCGTCTTGCATGCGCGCTTTGATCTGACGCAACGTAGAGTAGGAGATGAGCATCGTGAATGGAAAATCGGTGTTCTCCGGAAAATCAGATACTACTCCCGTAACTTTGCAGTCGGCTTCTTTTTCGAAGCGTAAGGTCTTGCCCACTATATTTCCTTCGCCAAAATATTTTTTAGCAAGCGATTCCGTGAGTACAACTGAAAGAGGATCAACCAGTGCCTTGGCGGGATTTCCCTGCAGCCAACGAACCGGCTTATCTTTAAAGTCAAGTACTTCGAAGAATGACGGTTCAACCATAGCCAGTCCGTTGTTTTCCTTAAACTGCGCGATGACCGTTCCGCTTGTATCAGGCACTTCCACCAGTGTCTCACCGAAATATTCCACCGATGTTATTTTCTGAAAAGAAGCAATCTCGTCTTTCAGCGCACCGGGCACGGGGTAAGAAATTCCGGTGCGGCCTTCCGACCTGTCTCTGCCACTGACGCGTACAATACGGTATATATTTTCAAGATCACTATGGAAAGTATCGTAACTGAGTTCGTGCCGGATAAAGGTAAAGATGGTAAGCGCAGATGCTATTCCAATCGTTAGCCCGAGTACATTGATAAAGGTATTGCTCTTATAGGACAGCAAACTCCTGTAGGCAATGATGAAGTAATTTCGTAGCATGGCAGGGTTGTTTAGTGAGAGAGAATTCTTTTTCCAGAAAAAACGTCTGAGTAAAAAACCAAATGAGTTTGTGATATAGGCAAGGCGAGCAGCCGGTATACTTTTGTGATGTATATCTTTACGGTATAGTTCATACAGGTCGCCCCGTATTTCTTCAGCAAGGTCGTTCGGTGCAAGCTGGTCGATCAGGTTATCGATCCAGCGCGGGGGCTGAGGAGTTTTGTTCATGCCGGCGATATTTTTGAGATGAGTGACCAGATTGTATTACGGGTATCGCGGAGTTCCTCCAGTGCGTTACGGCCGTATGCGGTAATGCTGAAAAGTCTTTTTCGCCGGCCGCCCCGCTCTTCCGATGCGCCACCCATTTTCGATTTCACAAATCCTTTTTCTTCCAGCCGGTGCAATACAGCATGTACGGCACTGATGCTCAGCTCGCGGTCAGCATGTTTCTTGAGTTCTTCCGTAATGGATACTCCGTACGCCTCACGATTGTGCAGAGCCACCATCAGGAGTATAAGTTCTTCGAGTTCACCAAGGTATATACGTGATGCCATCAATTTTATATTTTCAACTTTTGTAGGACAAATGCCTTGCCAGGGGCGTAGCATTGTAATTTCGAATGTTTTTGAAGATTTGCTGTACGATTGAAGCAACGGAACGCCCGATTTCGAGCACTTGAGGGATGTATTTTGTTGTTAGTGTCCCCCAAAAATATTTGGCAGACTATCATGGTCTGGCAGCATATAAGTATTACGGACCTTAACAAAGCTTGAATCAGCGATGCCGGTAGAGGCATGTTGTAATGATAAAGCGGTATATCATATAGCTATATATGTAGCTCATTTAATGGTATATTTTAAAGCCGTTCAGCATTGATCGGATACATCTATGAATTATTCCTGTTGGTCGCATTTGATTATGCGATTTGTCTTCTTACGGATTGTAAATTATGCTTCGTATCAAAAAAGTATATTTTGATATACTCTTCAACACGAAATGAGCCATCTACATAGCGGTGGGTACGTAAAAATACCGAGGTTGTTCTTTGTAGTTAGACTTAAAATTCTGTGACTTTTTTGAATATCATCACAAACATTACAGTGATATTATAGGTTGTGTTAGAATTGATCTGGTCAATCTGGAATTTTCGACTTTTGACACATAAATAAAGCTCAACGAGTCGAGAACGATCTGATGATCATTTCTATAGTTAATCATAAAGGCGGAACGGGTAAAACTACAACAACACTAAATCTGGGCGCGGCACTTGCCAAACGCGGATGTCGTGTTCTGCTGGTAGACTTGGATGCCCAGGGTAATTTAAGTTACTCGCTGGGCGCCACAGATGCTGTTGTTACGTTGAGCGATGTGCTGTTTGAAGAAGCATCATTGGCAGATGCGCGAGTTACCTGCGAAGGTATGCACCTGCTGCCCGGCAACATGAAACTCGCTGATGTTGAACTGGCCCTCTCCAAGATTGAAGATCGGTATACTATTCTCACGCAGGCGTTGCATCCGGTTGCTGCCGATTATGACTATATCCTGATAGATTGTCCTCCTGCACTTTCGCTGCTTACGGCAAATGCTTTGTGTGCCTCGGATGGTATCATTATACCCTTGCAGCTTGAGGTTTTGTCGGTTCGAGGTCTTGACCTGATGTTGCAGTCCGTTACAAAGGTGCAGCAAAGTCTTAATCCTGATTTACGTGTATTCGGTGTTTTACCAGTGCTCGTTGATAAGCGCAAGAATCTGAATGCCGAGATCGTGTCCTATATACAGGACAATTACAAGTTGAAGATCTTCAAAAACCATATACGGGCAAATGTAAAAGCGTCTGAAGCGCCATCGTTCGGGGCCAGTGTTATCCAGTATGCTCCGGCTTCTTCCAGTGCACAAGACTACATCAGCTTTGCTGCTGAATTTATAAAAACGATACGAACCGCTACCGATAAATAAACCATTATGGCATTAGGTAAAAATCTGAAGAAAGAGTCTGTACTGCCTGTGCGCGAGCCCGCGACAGACATTGCTGATGTCGAAATAAAAAAGACCATGAATAAAAATGTATATACCCAGGCGAATGGATCAAATGACGTGTCACCGGTAAATATAGCTGCCGGTGCGCAGGAGCCCGTGCAGGATGAATCGGTTTTGAAGCTGGAACAAATGCAGCGCGAGTTGGAAGCACGTATGGAACAGATCAATGTTTCATGCATTGTTTCAGAAGCGGATCTGAAAGGAAATATCATTTACGTGAATGATAAACTTTGCGAAGTGTCGCAGTATACGCGCGAAGAATGTATAGGTCAGCCACACAGTATGTTCCGTCACCCGGATACACCGAAAGCAGTATTCAAGGAACTGTGGGCAACCATCGGTAAGGGCAAAACGTTTCGCGGTGTCATTAAGAACAGACGCAAGGATGGTTCACCTTATTGGGTAGATGCGGTTATAGCACCGGTATTAGGACCCAATGGTAAACCGATCAAATATATAGGGTTGCGTTATGATATTACCGACCAGATCGTACGCGAAGAAGAGCTTCGGAAATCGCAGCTGGAAATAGCAGGGCAGTTGGAAGCTATCAACATGACCAATGCCTTGATTGAGTTTGAAACGAATGGAACGGTTGTAAAAGCAAATAATCTTTTCTTAGAAGCTTTAAAATATAGCGAGCACGAAATTGTTGGCAAACACCATCGTATTTTTTGTGATGCCGAATATGTCAGGTCAAAAGAATATGAACGTTTCTGGGACGACTTGCGCAAGGGTAAACCGCAGACGGGTGAATTTAAACGGGTAGCAAGTGATGGATCCGATGTATGGATACAAGCCAGCTATACACCGGTGAAAGATGAGAGTGGAAATGTGATCAAGATTATAAAGATCGGTGTGGATGCCAGCCTTCAGAAACTTAAAAATGCTGATTATGAAGGACAGTTGAATGCGATCGGAAAATCGAACACGGCGGTGGAGATGAATATGGACGGCACCGTGATTACCGCGAACGAGAATTTTCTGAACGGCATGGGATACTCACTTCATGAAGTGAAAGGTAAGCACCATAGCATGTTTGTAGATCCTGCCTATGCCCGCAGCGAAGAGTATAAAGATTTCTGGCGCAGACTTAACAAAGGAGAATTCTTCGTAGGTACATATACCCGCATCGATAAATTTGGTAACGAAATATATATTCAGGCCTCGTACAACCCGATACTGGATCTGAACGGAAGACCATTCAAGGTTGTCAAGTTTGCACTTGATATGACGGCCGTTATTCGTGTAATCAAAGCGATGGCCAGCGGCAATCTGAGCATGCGCTGCGATACATCTGTTGACAACAGCGGTCTTACACAGGAGATCAATAAGACATTGGATAATCTCACGTCTGTGCTGAGTAACATCAGTCAGGGATCTGATGTAGTAGCGAAGTCGTCAGACCTTCTGCAAAAGAAGACAGAAGATATGAAACGCAACACCACCGAAGTTGCTGCTGCTATAGCACAGATGGCAAAGGGTGCACAGGATCAGGCACAACGTACGGATGAATCATCGAAGCTTGCCAATCATGTTATGAGCTCTGCTGCGGATATGGAAAAGAAAGCAGGCTTCATTAACAAAGCTGCCGAGCGTGGTTTGGAAAGTTCTAACGCTGGTTTAAAAACAGTAAAGCACCTGGTGAAGAACATGAGTGGTATAAAAGAGTCTGCCAGTCTCACAGCGCAGTCTATAAATGTGCTCACCAAGCGTTCAGAAGAAATAGGCCGTACGTTGCGTGTCATCACAGATATAGCGAGCCAGACAAATTTACTTGCGTTGAATGCAGCGATCGAAGCCGCGCGTGCCGGTGATGCCGGAAGAGGTTTTGCTGTAGTTGCCGAAGAGATACGAAAGCTTGCAGAAGATTCCCGGAAATCGGCTGTGGAAATTGAAAAGATTATAGCCGACGTACAGAAAGATACCAACGCAGCAGGCAAAGCCATTGAGACAATGGAAGCAAGTGTAAAAGAAGGTCACCTGGCCACAGAAGAATCGGAGCGTATATTCCAGGAGATTACGAAATCAACGGACGAGACTTTCAGTTTCTCTAAATCTATTCTGGAAGCAGCATTAGGACAAAAAGGAGCTATCGACAGTGTAGTAAAAAATATAGAACAGATTGTTGTTGTTGCAGAGGAGACCGCAGCCGGTACCCAGCAGGTTGCAAGCTCAAGTCAGCAAATGAACAGTGGCATGCAGGAGATCTCACGTGCCGGCGATGAACTCGCAGCTGTAGCAGCCGAACTCCAGGCCGGTATACAACAATTCAAACTCAGCAAGTCTTAACTATATATAGTGGCATAGACAATTAACGCATAACGTGTAACTATTAACGGCAACGATATGAAGCAGGAAGAAGCAAGGAACGAGACGAACCATGTACGCATGGTACAGATCGTAGTGTTCCGTTTGGGAGATGAGGAGTATGGGCTGAATATTGATCAGATCAAGGAAGTTGTGCTTACGCCTGCTATAACGCGCGTGCCACAAAAGCCTGCGTTCATAAAAGGTGTTTCAAACATTCGCGGTAATATCATCGCGATGCTTGACCTGGAGGAAAAATTTGGTCTTCGTAAAACCGTGAATGAACATGCCGGTAGCAACTTTACATTGGTTGTTGACAGCTCCGAGTATAAAATGGGTGTGCTGGTAAAGGATGTACCCAATACACTTTCCATTGCAGAATCGGCCATCGAAGAATTTACGCTGGCGGGCGATGGTAATAATGAACAATCTTATATAAAGGGTATTGTAAAGCTGGAGAAGCGACTCATTATTATGATCGATATTTTTAAAGTGTTGAATCAGTACGAAGAACAACAAGTCTTTAAGAAGCAAACAGCATTGGTATGATGTCGCGGATGTTAAGTGTGAACGAAGTTGAGGTTTCTGTAAGACCGGTTGAACTGGTGTGCGACCGACTGGACGCTTGTATAGCATTGTTTGTAACCG
>CAMLLI010000260.1 GCA_946480685.1 uncultured Flammeovirgaceae bacterium
CCAATTTCATATCCCTTTGTAATTTCTGGTTCCAGGTTGTTTGAAACCAAAACATTGCCTTGAGAATATCCTGCAAGACTTCCATAGGGAAAGCCGTTCGAAGTAGTACCGCTGGTATTTGAGCTAAAGGTTGGGAGAAGAGAATATGCCCCAAAAGTCGCGGGATCTGTATTTGCCCCTAAATTCACCTGGCCCACTTTTGACAAGCTTCCTCTTATCTTTAAATAGCTGATGATGTTACTTTCTCTAATGGCAGCAATTGCCTCGTTTGCAATGAACGCTACATCAACTGATGGATAAAAGAAAGATCTATTTTGTTCAGACAATCTCGAGTCCCAATCGTTTCGGCCTGTTCCTGTCAGGAAGAGGAAATCCTTGTATCCAACAGTCAATTTCCCATACAGTCCCATTTGGCGAGTTTTGTAATCTAATGCGTAGTATGTTGGCGTACCTGTACCGTTACTAAGGTTGTATAAATCAGTTACCACTAATCCACCGATCGAAGTACTTACATACTTTGCTTCATTTTGAGTCCATTGCCCACCCGCTACAAGATTAAAGTTGAACTGACCAACTGTTTTGTCATATTGAGCTAACAGGTCAGTCAATAATTGAGTAGTGGAGTTGCTTGTTTCTCTTACTTGAGCAGAGATGTCGCTTTTAGAACTTTGATCAGTATGCTCAGCAAAATATGTATAGTCAAAAGCACCGTTCCATATTTTACTTGCATAATTTCTGGAAGCAATGCCTTGGCGTGCTATCAATTCTAGTCCCTTGAATGGAGTAACTTTTAGTTCGATGTTACCGGTCAAGTAATCGTTTTTATCTTTTTGTCTATAGTTGTCAGCAGTGAAGTATGGGTTCTGATACCATGGATTATAGAATCCATTAGGATTTGCAAACTTATTTGTTCTCCAATCTTTATACTTAGTAATATCCACATGCGAAGGCATGTTCAGCATATTGGAGTATATATTATCCGTCTCAGAGGTGATGTCGTATCTGTTGGGAGAATATGCAGAACTATATGTAATGTTAACATGGTCACCAAATTTGCGTGTACCATTCAGTCGTAACGTTGCACGATTAAACTTGTCTCCAGGAGTAGTCCCAGTTGTTTTCACATACTGGCCAGATATATAGAATGAAGACTTGTCATCACCCGTTGTTAAAGAGAAGTCGGTTTGACTTGTTAAGCCTAGTTTCCAAAAATCGTCATGTCCAGGTTTATATGAATATTCTGTTGAATCCTGGCTTCCATCTTCCAATGCAGGGCCAAGAGGTCTTCTAACACCATCAAAGGCCGGACCATAAGATTGGTTTTCCAAGTAATTAAAAACCGGAGAGCCATCCTGATTTGTACCATATGCTGAACCGCCTGCACCAAATTTTTTCTGAATCTTAGGAAGAAATGCAACTTGCTGAATCATCTCTGTTTGAGAGACGTTGATTTCTGTTTTCCCTTTCGTACCCTTCTTGGTAGTGATGATCATTGCACCGTTAGATGCCTGCGAGCCATACAATGCCGCAGCACCTGCACCTTGAAGAATATTTACTTGTTCTATATCGTTTGGATTTAAGTTGCTCAGTACTGAGCTCGGCACAATTACGTTATCCAATACAATCAGGGCTTGATTATTACCTGTCAGTGAACGCTGACCACGCAGAATTAACCTATATTCCGGATTAACACCGCTACTTGTTGCATTGATTTGGAAGCCGGCAACTTTACCTTGTAAGCCACTGGCTACATTCACGGCTTTGCCATTAGTAAGAACATCAGGTGTTACAATAGCATTCGCAGCACCAAGTTCTTTCTGTCGTGCTTGAAGGCCACCGGCACCAGTTACAATGATTTCACTGAGCTGAGTAACATCCTGATCCATCTGCACGTCAACGGTCGATCTGCTACCAATTTCAACCTCCTTAGATTGTAATCCGATAAAAGTAAATACAAGTATACCGCCCTGACTTGGAACAGTGAGTTTAAAGAGCCCTTCTCCATCGGTGACAGCTCCATTTGGTGTACCTTTCAGTAACACACTTACGCCAGGAAGACCTGTACCGTCTTCTGCCGAAGTTACTTTGCCAGAGATTGTTCTGTCCTGGCCCACGCTTTCAAAACTTATCCATAGCGAGATAAGCAGAAACAGTAGAGTTTTCTTCATACTTTAATGTTTAGGTTATAAAGCCTTAAAGTTGAAGAAGCTTGAATCACCAAAAAATCGCTCCCTCAAGGTAATATTATATACACATCACCACCATAAATGGGGTATACATATATATAACACTCAACGCAAACGATGTTTTCACACGAATCAGTAGATGACGTTGATTATTTCACTCAAAGAAATATATGCCTACTCATTGAAATCAGCTCTAGAAAAATTACCGGCAATTTCTGAAAGGAAAGAAAGTAAATATACCTTAACCTATACACTACTTCATTTTCTATAGCGGCAACTCAGTTGGTGCCTTGATGTATGTTTTTCTTTAAAAGACAACAAAGAAATATAGATTAACTATACTACTTAGCATATACTATAAATCATCAGAGTTAAAATAAAAAAAGAAGGCCATCACACGATGGCCTTCAAAATATACCTGGATAAATAAGGTATATAACGATGATCTATATTAAACTATATCGACTTAGATAATCGATACAAGCTTATCGTTAATAGCTTTCTTAACTACTTCTGACTTGCTTCCAACTTTCAATTTGCGATATATATTCTTAATGTGTGTTTTGGAAGTTTCCTGCGAGATCTGAAGCTGTGCTGCGATCTGGGTATAGCTCTTGCCCTCGGTTACAAGTTTCAATACTTCTGTTTCACGATCGGATAACGGAGATACCGGATTTACCCAGAAGGTCTCCAGCAACGTGCGTGTAAATACAGGACTTAGGTATGCGCCTCCGTCAAGGATCTTATCTAAAGCTGTCAAGAAATGCGACAGACCTGATTCCTGCAGTACATATCCGGTAACACCGGCTGCTATAGTGGACAGGAACAGCTCGCGCTGACGTTCTCCGGTAACAACCAGGAATTCTGTCTGCGGACGTTTTTCACGAATAGATTTGATTGCTTCAATTCCCTCAATGCCCGCAAAAACGAGATCCATTACAATAAGATCCGGAGATGTCTTATTGAGTTCTTTTATAGCATCCTCGCATGAGCTATACGAGTTAATGAGTGAACAACGGCTATTTGATTCAATAGCGTAACTGAGCCCTTCACGTGTTCTGGCATCTTCTATAATCAGAATCAGCCTTGCCTTAAATCTTCCTTGTATCATGTTACTCTTTTTAGATAAATCGTTTAAATTCTTTCAATTTCGCATAGAGAGTAGCTCTCATTTGCTTTGTCAAACTTATCTAAGAAGGTATATGTGACACAATCCTGTTATTACTCACTACCATGTGGGGAAGTCACTCAGTAGGGTATCCGTATTTTTACTTATATAGTGGTAGAGATTGGATGTTAAACACTCCGGAATTCGGATTATATATGAGATACTATTGCTGCAAAACGATTTACCTGAAACTATCCGCGTGATTGAGAAATGAACGCCTGAGATTGGTAGCTAAATAAAAAACGCACAGAGTACGCAGAGAAAAGACCCTCTCTATAAAAACTCTGCAACCCCGTGCGTAGACTTTCAATGTTTACAGAAGCACTGCCTGCTTCCCTATATTTCTTAAAAAACGCACAGAACTCACAAAGAAAAGACCCTCTCTATAAAAACTCTGTGGCCCCGTGCGTAGACCTTTATTCTATTTCAACTGGCTGGTATAGCTGATTGGGGATTTGTATTCTGAAGATTGTTCCTTCGCCAACTTTAGATTGAACTTCAATCTTTCCCTTTAGCCGTTCGATTGTATCTTTTACAATGAACAAACCTAAACCTGTTCCTTGTCCCTGATCGGTTGCCCGAAAGAACAAGTCGAATATTTTATCCAGGTAGGCTTGTGCTATACCTATGCCATTATCTTCTATTCGAATATCACAAACTTCTTCCGTGATCAATGCTGCAATTTTGATGAATGGATTTTGCTTTTGCAAGTCCATGTACTTTATAGCGTTCGAAAGAATATTTGTGACTATAGTTTGTACTCTGACCTTATCTGATAACAACTCAACATCCCCCGCTATATTCCATACTATACTAATGGACCGATCGGGGTAAACATTTTTAAGATTCTCTACTTCTTCTGAGAGAAGTTTTTCAAGGTCTATTTTCTCGCGCTGTAGTGCCAGCTTCTCATTACGATAGAAATTATTCATTTCATCAATAAATGAGTCAAGCCGCTGCAGACTTTTCTTGATCAAACTTAGGTATTGCCCCTGCTCTTCGAAGGAGGCTTGCTCTGCTATTTTAACCAATCCGAGTGCCGACATGAGGGGGGCTTTCATGTCGTGCGTAGTTTTATAGATAACCTGATCCAACTGTTGGTTCGAGCGGATCAGCTCCTGCTCACGTAATTTTTTCGGAGTAATATTATATAGCTTTAATACTAATCCCTGAGGTTCGTTCTGATCAAAGAGCTTCGTGACATTCACATCAAAGTAAACCTCATGGTTGTTACCATCGGTGAATACAAATTCGTCTGTAATATGATCTTCACTTTTTTGCAGACTGCTGGTCCATTGCAGCAATCTCTGTTGATCCACGAAGTCGAGAATACTCCGTCCAAGCAAGGAGGGTATTTCAACTCCAAGCACTTTGGTAACAGACGATGATACATACCGGATGTTAAACAACCGGTCTATTACTATAAAAATGTCCTCGGAGTTTTCAACAAGCTCTCTGAACAGTTCTTCCCTGCATTTCATTCTCCACAAGCAAGTTAAAAACCTGCTCTTTTGTTCCCGAACTACTAAATCAATATCGCCATGCTACTCAGCTGGCTTGATATCTTGAGATTTGAACCATTAACTGTTGCCTGGTTTAATTCAAATTTCAATTTACCATCTACTACTTTGAAGTTTATACAACTTCCCTTCTGTCCTAAACCATTACCATCGGTTATGGTTAAGATCGACTTCCCTGCCGTTGTACTTTTAATGGTGTCGAAATCCTTGTTCTTGGATTTACCGACATATACCACTTGGCAATCAGAAGATTCAGCAGGTGAACTCAATTTCTTGATCACATACTTTTTGCTTCCTTTTGGTTTGCCATCGTACCACTGCTTGAGCGTATTGAAGACGTTGTCATCTCCGATAACTCCAACTACAAACTCACCAGCTTCACCTTCATTTGGCCACTGCACATACTTAATAAAGTTGTACAACATAGCGGCATGAATTTCATGGGGTGGCCTTTCCTGGGCTACGCCCGTCCCGATCGTAATGAAGATCGAAAAAACTAACAGAATAGAGGTTCTCATAGATTAAGTTTATTTGGGCTCTTACTACTAAATCTATGAATTAATATGGAAAAAACCCCGAAGAGTAACCTCCGAGGCTTTCCAAACAACCCATTAAATCAATATCGCCATAGAGGAAAGCGAACCGGATACCTTCAGGTTAGATGCTTCGATAGCCTTCTGGTTCAATTCGAATTTAAGCTTGCTATCAACTGTTTTGAAGTTGATACCGCTTCCTTTCTCTCCTAATCCATTCTTATCCGTAATTACCAGGGTACCTTTACCCTTTACCTTTGAATTTACTGCGTCAAACTCGCCACTCTTTGACTTGTCGATGTAAAGCACGTGGCAATCACCTACTTCAGCAGCCGAGTTGAATTTTTTAATAACATAAGTCTTAGAGCCTCTTGGCTTACCACCGTACCATTCGGTAAGTGTTTTGTAAACGTCATTGCTTCCAATCACCCCTATTACAAACTCACCACCAGTTGCCTGATCAGGCCACTGAACATAGCGGGTGAAATTGAAAACCATCATGGAATACACTTCGTGCATGGGCCGCTCCTGCGCCTGTAGGCTCCCCGTTATGAGAAGGAGTGCTACTGCAAGGGTACTTAACTTTTTCATAGAAACGTTGATAGGTTGTTGTTTGATGATGCAAAGATAGATCAGCCCTAATAATTGGGGGATTCCCATAAAGGGGTTAACCTTATCGATGTAAGATTTTCCCCAATGATTACTTAATATAGCGGAAATCGTGCCCCGCCTTTAACTGAAGTAGGAACTCATATATGAGATTGATAACGTTTTCTACATCATCTTTATGAACCATTTCAACAGTGGTATGCATATATTTAAGTGGTAATGAAATGAGTGCAGATGCTACTCCTTCAGCAGAATATGCAAAGGAATCAGTATCAGTACCTGTGGAACGAGACACGGCCTGGCGCTGGAAAGGAATCTTGCGCTTCTGAGCAGTCTCAATGATCATTTTAAGCACGTTATTCTGCACCGCGGGACCGTAGCAAACCACCGGACCACTTCCGGCCTTCAGGTTCCCACTCTCTTTTTTATTATACATTGGTGACTGGGTATCGTGTGTTACATCGGTACAGATAGCCAGATCTGGTTTGAGCCTGCGCGAAATCATTTCGGCTCCACGTAAGCCGATCTCTTCCTGCACAGCATTTACTATATATAGTCC